>JAPHUG010000466.1 GCA_026197195.1 Sedimenticola sp. | reverse complement strand
CGGCAAGCTGTTAGCCGCCATTCACGTGGCATTGGCACCCAGGGATTATGCTAAAAAAGAGATTGAAGAGCTGGCAGTCCATTTTGCCAGTAACACCGTGACCGGCTCATCAGTGGCCGGGGGGGGCGCTGAGGTCTGGACCGATTTCCATATCCATGCCGATGGGTTTAGTCGTTTTCTGGTACAGGACAACAGCCTGCGCAGTCGCCAGGCCGGACGATTGATCCAGCGCCTCTATGAGATTGAACAGTACCGCATACTGGCCCTTTTGGCCTTTCCGCTGGCCCAACAGTATGGTCAGACCCTCAGTCGTCTGGATCAGGCACTAAACGAACTGACCAGTAAAATCGTCGACATCGATAACCTGGAAGACGAACACCAGGCCCTGGAAGAGCTCACCCGTCTTGCCGCTGAAGTGGAGCAGATCTCCTCCAGCACCAGTTATCGCTTCAGTGCCGCTGCCGCTTATTACGACATTATTCATCAGCGTCTGGCTGATCTGCGTGAAGAGCGTATCCAGGGCGTTCAGATGCTGCATGAGTTCATGGAACGCAGACTCGGGCCCGCCATGCATACCTGTCACTCGGTTGATCATCGTATTCAGACCCTGGCCAAACGGATCACCCGCGCCTCCAATCTGCTACGCACCCGTGTGGATGTCAGCATGGAGGGACAGACAAAGGATCTGCTGAAATCAATGGACCGGCGCGCCTATCTGCAACTGCGCATGCAGGAGACGGTCGAGGGACTATCGGTAGTCGTGTTGAGTTACTATCTGGTGGGGTTGGTCGGTTATGGTCTGAAAGCGATCAAATCAGCCGGCATTGGAATCAACGTCGAGTTGGGAACCGGCATTGCCATTCCGCTGGTCGTGGGCGCGGTCTTCCTGGGGGTCAGGCGTTTGAAGCGACTTGCAGGCCACGGCGCCGACAGTGAGAGCAATCACCCCTGACCCGATTCATCCAGGAGCGTGAGTACGCCCTCTAACGCCACAACCACCGCCTGCTGACGGACAGCCTCTCGATCGCCGGTAAATTGATGGCAGCGCGTCACAGGCTGACCACCCTGACGCTGCCAACCAAACCAGACCGTTCCAACGGGCTTCTCGTCACTGCCTCCGCCCGGCCCGGCAATACCGCTGACCGAGACCGCCACCGAGGCCCGGCTATGTGCCAGGGCACCCTGCACCATGGCCGCCACAACCGCTTCACTGACCGCACCCTGCGTCTCAAGCAAGGTACCACTGACCGCCAGCATATCCCGCTTGGCCTCATTGCTGTAGGTGATAAAACCCCGATCAAACCAGACACTGCTACCGGCGATATCGGTCAGCACCTTCGCTATCCAGCCCCCAGTACAGGACTCGGCCGTGGTCAATTTTAGCCCGCGACTCTGCAGCGCGTTGGCCACTCTGCAGGCCTCACTCTCCAATGCATTACTCATAGTCCACAGTATCTGGTCAGAAATAACCCGATGCAAGTGAAACCGTGATTGCAGGGCCTGACCCATCTGCCATTTTGGGCTACACTGTGCGACCCTGCGTTATCAACAATGAAGGTTGCAATGGAAATCCTCTGCGAACACAAAGCATCACCGGCAAAACTTGAAATCCTCGGCGTGTTCGAGTGGCCAACCTGGGAGAAAGAGGTCTCAGTGTTCCCCTGGCATTATGAGCGTACCGAAGTCTGTTACTTTCTCCGTGGACAGGTCATTATCACCCCGGAAGGCGGCGCCCCCCAGACATTTGGCCGCGGTGACCTGGTCACCTTCCCGGCCGGCATGCAGTGCCAGTGGGAAATCCTAAAACCTGTTGAGAAGCACTACAGCTTCGAATAAACACCACCACTTTCATCACCGCCGTCATGTTCAATGAGTAACACTGCCACGCCCTCGCACACACCTATGATGCAGCAATATCTGCGCATCAAGGCCGACTACCCCGATATGCTGGTGTTCTATCGGATGGGGGATTTCTATGAGCTGTTTTTTACAGATGCAGAACGGGCGGCACAACTGCTGAACATTACCCTGACCAAACGGGGGCAGTCTGCGGGCAAGCCGATTCCGATGGCCGGTATCCCCTATCACGCCGCAGAAGGCTATCTGGCCAAGCTGGTAAAACAGGGTGAGTCTGTGGCGATCTGTGAACAGGTGGGGGACCCGGCGACCAGCAAGGGGCCGGTGGAACGCAAGGTACAACGCATTGTCACACCCGGTACGGTAACGGATGATGCCTTGCTGGAAGAGCGCCGAGACAATCTGCTGGCCGCACTTTATCAGCATCACGAAACGCTGGGCCTAGCCACTCTGGATTTGAGCAGTGGACGTTTTGTCGTTCAGCAATTGACAGGCAGTGAAGCACTGGCCGGCGAGCTGGAGCGGTTACATCCGGCCGAACTGCTGCTGATGGAAGAGTACGCGCTACCGGAAGGGGTGGTCACACCCGGTGGCACCACACGTCGCCCCGTCTGGCATTTTGACCATGAGACTGCAGAGCGTCTGCTCACGCGCCAGTTTGGCACCCGTGATCTGGGTGGTTTCGGCTGTGCTGACCTGACCGTAGCGGTCACGGCCGCCGGCTGCCTGTTGCAGTATGTGATTGATACCCAGCAAAGCGCCCTGCCCCATATTCGCGGCCTGTCGGTTGAACGCCGGGAAGATGCCATCATTATCGATGCGGCCACCCGACGTAATCTGGAGCTGGACCATAGTCTTTCCGGTCAACCACAGCACACCCTGGCCGGTATTCTTGACCGTACCACCACACCTATGGGCAGCCGCCTGTTGCGGCGATGGATCAACCGCCCCCTAAGAGAGGTGACACAGGTTCGAGAACGCCACGACGCCATAAACCAGTTGCTCCAGCAGCAGGCCTTCCCCGGGCTGCAGGAGATTTTGAAAGGGATTGGTGATATCGAGCGCATCCTGGCCCGAGTGGCCTTGAAGAGTGCACGCCCCAGAGATTTGGCCACCCTGCGTGATTCGCTCGACCAGCTACCCGAACTTCAGACACAACTAGCCACATTGGAAGCGCCACTGTTACAGCAATTGGCACTCGACAGTGGCACCCATCCCGAGCTTGTCGATCTGCTGAAGCGGGCGGTGATTGAACAACCCCCCATGCTGATCCGTGATGGCGGTGTCCTGGCAACCGGCTATGACGAGGAGCTGGATGAGCTGCGGGCTTTGTCGGAGAATGCCGATCAGTTTCTGCTGGATCTGGAGACCCGTGAAAAAGAGCGCACCGGCATCTCCACCCTGAAGGTGAGCTACAACCGGGTGCATGGTTACTATATCGAGATCAGCCGCAGCAAATCGGATGAAGTACCGGATGAGTACGTCCGACGCCAGACCCTGAAGGGTAGCGAACGCTTCATCACTCCAGAATTGAAAAAATTTGAGGATCAGGTCCTCTCTGCCAGGGAACGTTCACTGGCGCGTGAAAAACAACTCTATGATGCGCTGCTGGAGACGCTGCAATCCTCTATTGTCACATTGCAAACCTG
>JAPHUG010000014.1 GCA_026197195.1 Sedimenticola sp. | reverse complement strand
TGATTACCGTACTGATGCCCCTGTACGCGCTTCTCAGCGAGAGTCGAACCTGGCTTGGCCGTGAAGCCATACTGGGGATCTGGGTACTATTTAACATTATCGCCCTGCTTCTGCTTGAACAGCTATTTAGAAATTCCAACCAAAATCAACGCTGGGCTATCAAGCATCTATGCATAGGGATCGGCTCTATTTTCGCCTTTGATTTTTTCATGTTTGCAGACGCCCTGCTCTTTAAGCAGCTCAATCCAGCGCTCTGGAATGCACGTGGAATTGTCAATGGCGTGATGGTTCCACTCATAGCCATCTCTGTCGCACGCAATCCTAAATGGTCCCTGGATATCTACGTATCCAGGAATGTCGTGTTTCAATCGGTCACTCTTATCGGTGCGGGCGTCTATCTACTCGTCATGGCATCTGCTGGCTACTACATTAAATTCTATGGTGGCTCTTGGGGATCGACCCTCCAGATCGCGTTTTTCAGTGGCACGGCAGCACTGCTCCTGATCATTCTATTTTCTGGAACGATCCGCGCCAAGATCAGGGTGTTATTAAGCAAACATTTCTTCAACTATAAGTATGACTATCGAGAAGAGTGGTTGCGCTTTACCAATACGCTCTCTGACAGTGATGATATTGTTCCCGTCAGAGCCATACGAGCCCTGTCAGCACTGGTGAATAGCACAGGCGGCGCCTTCTGGATTAAAGATGAGAGCGGTAAATATATCTTCAACTCCTGCCTGAATATGCCAGAACCGGCAACCAGTTCAACCGGTCATAATGACGCCCTAACCCGGTTCCTGGAACAGAATCTCTGGCTAATAGATCTCGATGAATATCAGAGAAACCCCGACCTTTATGTTGAATTCAAACCACCAGACTGGCTAGGCGAGATAGAGAACGCCTGGCTTATTGTGCCCTTGCTGTTTAAGACAGAAGTTATAGGTTTCATTATTATAATACGATCCCAATCACAGAAGAGCATTAACTGGGAAGATCGAGACTTGCTTAAAATGGCCGGACAGCAAATAGCGAGTCACCTGGCACAACATGTCTCCGAGCAAGCACTGTCTCAGGCGCGTCAATTTGAGGCATTCAATCGACTATCTGCGTATGTTGTGCATGATCTGAAGAATATACTGGCACAGCAGTCTCTCATTGTCTCAAATGCTGAAAAGCACAAGCATAAACCTGAGTTTGTTGATGACGTCATCGGTACCGTAAAAAATTCAGTGGATAGAATGACCCGCTTGATGGAACAGATGAAAAGCGGCATGCGGGGCAGTAAGACAAAAAAGAACAATTTAATTCAATTACTGACGGATGCGCAGGCCGCTTATGCTTCAAGACAACCTGAACCTACGCTTAAATTGCCAGAAGAACTCATCTTTGTAGATGCTGACAAAGAGCAGTTAAGCACGGTATTTGGACATATCATTCAAAATGCACAAGATGCGACCCCCAGCGAGGGACATGTTAGTATTAACCTATCGCAAGCATTCGGAAATGCCATTATTACCATTGCTGACAGTGGCTGTGGAATGGATCATGATTTCATAAAACACCGCCTGTTCATACCATTCGATTCCACCAAAGGACTAACAGGAATGGGCATAGGTGTATTTGAAAGTCGCGAATACATACGAAGCTTAGGCGGGGAGATAAAAGTAGAGAGTGAACCTGGTGTTGGCTCAACATTCACCATCTCTCTACCCCTATCCCAAAACATTGAATAACTAGAAATGTACAGTGCGCAACAGTGAGGTAGCCAGTGGCAGAAACGAGTAAACATCTATTAATTGTTGAAGATGATGTGGGATTGCAGAGTCAACTAAGATGGTGCTTTGATGACTTTGATGTCGTAATAGCTGGAGACCGTCAAGAAGCCATAACACTACTGAGGCGCCATCAACCGGCAGTTGTAACGCTAGACTTGGGATTACCTCCTGATCCGGGAGGCGTAAGCGAAGGGCTCGCTACTCTGGAAGAGATACTTTCCATTGCTCCAAATACGAAAATAATAGTAGTGACAGGTGATAATGACAGAACCAATGCTGTACGGGCTATTGCTTTAGGTGCTTATGATTTCTGCCAAAAGCCTGTTGAACCAGAAATGCTGACTCTGATCGTGAATCGAGCCTACCACGTTTATGAACTTGAACAAGAAAACTTAAAGCTGCAACAAGATCAAAGTAAGACACCTTTAAACGGCATTATTGCCACTAGCCCTGAAATGCTGAAGGTTTGTCGTACGATAGAGAAAGTAGCGCCTTCAAATATCACCACTTTACTGCTTGGTGCCAGCGGAACAGGTAAAGAGTTATTCGCACAGGCACTGCATGAACTGAGTCCGCGTTCAAACCATAAGATGGTAGCTATCAATTGTGCAGCCATTCCTGCCAATTTAATCGAGAGTGAATTATTCGGTTATGAGAAAGGCGCCTTTACGGGGGCAGCAAAACAGACCAAAGGAAGAATTGAATACGCTAATGGTGGCACCCTATTCCTCGATGAAATAGGCGATCTACCCTTTGATCTGCAGGCTAAACTGCTCCGCTTTTTACAGGAAAGGGTACTTGAAAGAATCGGCGGCCGTGAAGAGATCCCTATTGATGCAAGAATAATCTGCGCAACGCATCAAAATATCCAGGGACTTATCGAAGAAGGCCGTTTTAGGGAAGACCTCTATTACAGAATCAGTGAAGTCACGATAAAAATACCGTCATTAAAAGAACGTGAGGGTGACTCGCTCGTTTTAGCAAAAGCCTTCCTTGAACGATTTAGAAAAGAGTACGGACGGCAGATCACCGGTTTCGATAACCAATCAATTCAAGCCATTGAGAATCATGACTGGCCTGGAAACGTCAGAGAAATAGAGAGCCGTGTTAAGCGAGCCGTAATCATGGCAGATAATGCACTAATTACCCTGGAAGACCTTGAGCTTGATACGACGGAAGAAGAGTCTATGCCGTTGAATCTGAAACAGGTGCGAGGTGAGGCTGAACGCAAGGCCATATTACGCGCACTCAATCACGCCGACTCAAATGTATCCGACACAGCAAAAATCCTAGGGATTACTCGGCCGACACTCTACAGCCTGATGGAAAAGTATGATATCAAGCCTTAAAACAACCCGTTGCATATTTAAACAGGGAAACAGGCAGTGGCCTATCTAACACCCTTTTTGAAGAAGATGATCTCCACTGTCTGCACAAGGATGTAGAAATCAAAGAGCAGACCATGGTTCTTTACGTAGTAGAGGTCATACTGCAACTTTTCCATGGAATCCTTCTTCGAGGCGCCATAGGGGTAACAAACCTGCGCCCATCCCGCCAGACCAGGTGTAACCCTGTGCCGCTCTTTGTAAAGTGCATTGATCTTGCATAACTGTTCAACAAACTCAGGGCGTTCAGGTCTTGGGCCAACAAGACTCATGTCATTAACAAATATATTCCATAACTGGGGTAGCTCATCAAATCGATACTTACGAATGAAAGAGCCTACGCGTGTTACACGAGAATCATTCTCCTTGGCCCATCTAGCCACACCATCCTGCTCAGCGTCGGTGCGCATACTTCTAAACTTGTAGAGATTAAAACACTTGCCATTTTGACCTACCCGAGATTGGCTATACAGGATAGGCCCGCGCCCCTTGCTCTCCAGTAAAATAGCAAGTGCCGTCATCGCCATAAAAGGCGAGCATACAATTAACAGTGCGGAACTGATCAAAAGATCAAAAGAGCGTTTGGAGAAAGACCGCAAAAAATTCCTCTTGAAACCATCGGCATAGATCAGCCAACTGGGCTGGATGAGATCCAAACGTATCTTTTCGGTCTCTCGCTCAAAGAAATCCAGAAGATCTGTAATAGTAATACCACTCATTCTGCAATCAATCAGGCCGTCAAGGGGTAGTTTTCTTCTCCTGTCATCAGGGGCAATAACAATCTCATCTATCTGATTTTGGAGTGCGTAGGTACGAATATCATCGTCAGCATTGACTACTTTCTGCTTGCGCACCTGAACTGTCTCTTCACTTGTGGTTCTGACAAAACCAACCAGATCAAAGCCCCGCTGATCCGTCTTCCGTCGAATTTTATCGATAGAGGCGGCCCGTTTGCCTGCTCCGATAACCAATACCCGTCGCTGCAAGACATTACCGTCCACAAATTTATAGAAGTAAATTCTCAATAAAATGGAGTAGGAAAAGGCGATCAAGACAAACTGGGCTATATGCGTGGTTTCTTTCGCAATCACCGGTATGAACGAGTTAGTTGTAGCCAAGACGGCAAAGGCCGATAGGAATGCCACCGCCAATCTAATCAAGGCACCTTTCATACCTTCACGCTGGCGCGTGTCATACAAGCCCATGGAAGCTATAGCGAGTACCATCACCAAGCCGGCAAATGCACCCCCGGACCATGAGTAAAATAGTGTAGAGTCAGGTTTTAACTCTGTCACTGTAGGAATTAGCAGAGGCAGCACATAGATGTAGGCACAGATAAATGAGAATAGCTCTACACAGGCAAGGAGCAAAAACTGGGCATGAAAGAAATGACCAAAGAGCCTTACCTTGCCTCTTAAAGAGTGAAATCGAGAAAAGACACTCATATTTTCGTGAACTGACTCGACATTGGAGTCAGACGACCCAACCGATGGGGAGTCCCCCTTCTTTTCACCTTGAAAACTGACCAGCGATATATGTGGACTACCATGAGCGCTCATATCTTCTCCCTTCCACCCCTACCTATCCATGCTTGAGTACACCTAATCATATGAGACTATTGTTTCAGCAAAGCTTCGGGAAAACGTTATTATTAAAAGTTAACCGCTAGCATCGGCCTTATGAACAATATCTTTAGCTTTTTTATATAGTACCGCTAGGAGCGGTAGATGCCTAGCCTGGGAATCACCCTGTAAAGATTTCCCGAGGAAATAAAAGATATGGACGCACGCAAGTCCCTATGGCGCACATAATTGAGATCAAAATGAATGGAACGATTTTTTGTTTGGGAGTGCAGGCTTAATCAGGCACTACTCAAGGAGGGATAAAGTTGAGCGACTCGGCTTTGCATCCCCCTGAGTACAATCAAGCAGAAGCGTCTCTAGCTCCTGGCCATTGACCACCTCATCCAGGGTGCCCTTGTGCTTTTCAGCAACCTGCCCGCTTTCTCTTAGTTTATAGAAAACCGGTTTATCATCAATTAGCGCTACAATATACTGACTTTTATCGCTTTTAACATAAGGCGCACCCTTTTCTGTCAGTAAGTAGTGATAACCTTCAAGCCCACACTGTGGAGCTGAAACGCCAGATGCGGTCTCTTCCAATAGCTCGGTCGGATCCGCCCCCTGCATCAATTGCCAAGTAACCTGATCCTTATCTTCAGTAAGAAAAGTAGAGAGCATTTGGGGTATTACGAACGCAAAGAGAAACCCAAATGCGACAAAGAATACTGCGACTCTCATGCCTGACTCCAACCATCTACTCTGATATTAAAAGATTTTAATACCCAACAACCAGTAGCAGGGATAATATTCACTCAGTTACTTCGCTCTTTTTGTCAATCAGGGTTTAAAACCCACTTAATCAATAGATCATTCCTACATCTATATAGGAATAATCCTACACGCGAAGAAATAATTATTATTCTATTTGATCGTCGCCTGTTGCTATGAAATAAGCAATATTCAAGCCAGCAAGATATCTTGCTGTTTTTTAAGCGTAATAAAAAAGAGGTAAAAATCTCATGTAAAGAAACTCGACAGAAATCCCTTCGTTATCAACGGATTTCCAAGTTGTTAAGTGCCTTTTCAAAACGAGTCCAATCTTCCTCTGGACCAGGCAGACCAAATCTTATGGCGCCAAGTGCTGGGAAGTGGCGAACTAGAATGGCGCTTTTTAAAAAGCCACGATAGATGAACTCCGCATCCGGGGATTCAATATAATAAAAAAGCCCCGTGTTCCCGTGACCAGAAAAACCCGCACGAGTCAGTAACTGTTCTAATCTGGCAGCCTGTCTGGCAAGTGTCACTTTCATTTCCTTTTGCCACGACTTGTCTGCCAGCGCCTGGCAGGCTATCCATCGTGACGGCCCGGCGACGGACCAGGGGCCGATTAAAGCCTTTAACCTGATTAACAAGGTTTCTTCCGCCATCACAAACCCTACTCTTGCCCCGGCCAAGCCAAAGAATTTTCCGAGAGATCTTAGAACGATAAGCCCAGGGTAAACTGCTTTATCCAAAACCGAAGCCGCATCGGGTAACGTATCCATAAAGGCCTCATCCACTATCAACCACCCACCCTTTTCTGACAGGCTGTTGGCCCATCCTAGAAGGGTAGTTTTGGTGATGAAACGACCATCAGGATTGTTCGGATTACAGAGGACAAGCACATCGAGTTGTCTCAGGTAATCATCAACCTGACTGACAGGAAACGACAAGACCTCATGACCATGATTCATCCAGGCCTGTGGGTGTTCCTGATAGATCGGGTTAATGATCCCCACAACAGACCGGGGACGAAGTTGAGGAAGTGCCTGTATGGCTGACTGAGAACCGGGAACCGGCAACAGGTTGCCGCAACCATAATAACTGCTTGCCGCTTCTTCCAGTCCATCCTCATCTTCAGGCAATCGTTGCCAGATTGAAACCGGCACGCTGGGCGGCGTCCAACTGATGGGATTAATCCCGGTAGATAGATCGAGCCAATCAGCCAAGGGTATGCCCTGCTCCCTAGCCACAGCCCGGAGTCTTCCGCCATGTTCAAGCAAAGGCAAACCCACCAATAATAATTATCAGCAACCAGATGAATAGGCTTCGATGGACAAGATCAATCGCACGATAAATATCACCCGTACCGGGGGTTAACCCAATGCCAAATACGGTTTTTGGTTTAACTTCTCCGTGATAGGAACAGGGCCCGCCCAGCATTAGCCCCAATGAACCGGCACCACAACTCATCACTACGCCGCCATTAGGACTATCCAGAAGATGAGCTTGATTTCTCCAGCAGAACACGCCGTTTCGCCACTCTCCCGCCAGGGCATAGCTGATCGCCGTTAATCGAGCCGGGACCCAGTTCATCAGGTCATCAAGTCGGGCTGAAAACCAACCAAACCGCTGAAACCGACGGGTTCGATAACCCCACATGGCATCCAGGGTATTGACCAGGCGATAGGCTACGACGCCCGGTAGACCGGCCACCAGATACCAGAACAGCACACCAAAGATTGCATCAGCCCCGTTCTCCAGCACCGATTCAATGGTTGCTGCTGCTACTTGTTGAGGAGACATGGATTCACAATCGCGGCTGACAATTCGGCTAACAGCTAATCTTGAACGATCGATGTCACAGAGTTGCAAAGCCCCACCTACACGCTGAGCATGCTGGGCCAAGCTCTTGGCACCCAATGCAAGATAGATCACAAGAAGATCAATAATCAGCCCAAACAGATTCTGTAATGCAACAGCAATAATGATCACCGGGAGGAGAAGCAGAAAGACGGCCACTACCCCTTTCATGCGATTGAAAGACTGCCCGTTGCCGTTAAGTGATGTTTCCAGGTGATCAGCCAACACGCCAAACCCTACCAACGGATGCCACCGTTTTGGCTCTCCCAGTAACTGATCTAACAGCACAGCACCAAGCAGCATAACGACACTCATAGGACAATAGCTGCGACGATTAATGCCGTGGTCTCAATAAGTTCACAGAGTGTTCCGGCCACATCACCCGTCAGTCCG
>JAPHUG010000333.1 GCA_026197195.1 Sedimenticola sp. | reverse complement strand
CATGCCAAGCGTATTCCTGGTAGCTGGCGTCTTCTGAAATGGCTCGCCAGTCTCATCTGGGTTCCTTTCTTTCTCGTTCCCTACCTGCGTTGGGATGATCGGCAGGCCATCCTGTTTGATATCCCAAGTCGCCAGTTTCATCTTCTGGGCGTTACTATCCTTCCGCAGGATTTCTGGATGCTCTCGCTGCTGCTGCTCTTCTTTGCCATATTGCTTGCAGTTGTCACTGCACTTGCGGGGCGTGTCTGGTGCGGGTTTTTCTGTTTTCAGACGGTATGGACCGATATCTTCACCTGGGTGGAAGAGAAGCTGGAAGGCTCCCCACAGAAAAGAAAAAAACTTGATCAAGGCCCGCTGAGTTTTACAAAAATCCGCATCAAGGCGACCAAGCATCTGATCTGGATAGTCGTGTCTGCCCTGACGGGTATCGCCTTTGTCTCCTGGTTTGTGGATGCCTATCAGTTATGGGCTGATATTTTCAGTTTTAATCTTGGCATTACCGCCACCGTGACCATCCTGCTGTTTATTGGTGGTACCTATGGGCTTGCCGGTTTTTTAAGAGAGCAGACCTGTTTCTGGCTCTGTCCGTACGCCCGAATACAGGGAGTTATGGTGGATAACACCACCGCCGTACCCACCTATGACTTTCACCGCGGCGAACCGCGTGGGCGGGTCAAGAAAGGCGTCAAAGAGGAAGCGCGTACAACCGGTGATTGTGTCGATTGCAATCAATGTGTCGCTGTCTGCCCGACCGGTGTGGATATTCGCCATGGACAGCAGGAAGGCTGCATCACCTGTGCCCTCTGTATCGATGCCTGTGATGCAGTGATGGAAAAACTGGATCGGCCCAAGGGGTTGATACGGTATGAGTCGCTTGATGTCTTGAATGGCAAAGAGGAGCGCCCCCTGCTGAAGCGACCGCGGGTATGGATTTATAGTCTTGTCTTGCTGTTTTCGCTGGCGGGTATCGGATATGGCATGGCCTCCCTTGATGCCATTGAGATCAAGGTGATCCACTCCAGACAGCCGCTCTATGTCTTGCAGAGTGATGGCGCAGTACAGAATAAATATACCATCAAGGTGCTCAATAAAATGACAGAGGACCTTGAAGTGAAGCTATCAGCTTCAGGTATCAACGGCATTGTCCTGGTCGGCGCTGATGAGCCCGTTACCGCGCGTAAGGGGATGGTGACCCCGCGGACCCTGTTTGTCAGGATACCCCGCAGCGAGATCAGGAAAGAGTCGCAGCCTTTGACATTCCACGCTGAGACCCTGGACAGCAATGGCAAGCCGTTGAGAAGTGAACGTATCAGTGTATTTATTGGTCCAAAATAAACGATTTTCATGTGATAGTGAAAATCACAATCTTGGTAATATTTAAAAGTGATTGAAATGACAGAAAAACAGTCGCCCTGGCGCAGTCCCTGGATATTGGGTTGGATGGGTTTGCTTGTGGTTTTTTTACTGGCAAATTTTGTCATGATCTATCTCGCCGTCGACAGAAGTCCGGGGCTGGTTGTGGATGACTACTATGAGCGTGGTCAGGATTATGAAAAGAACAGGCTCAAGCGCCAGGCACGAAACCCGGGCTGGAAAATGAAACTGAAAGCGCCGGAGTTTGTCGATGTCGCGGTGCCTGCCCATTACAGCATTAAAATTACCGACAAGGCGGGTCATCCTGTCAGTCCTGATTCGGTAACGTTTTATGCTTATCGTCCTGCCGATGCCAAGTTGGATTTTT
The DNA here is from genome assembly GCA_026197195.1 of Sedimenticola sp. Lineage (GTDB taxonomy): Bacteria > Pseudomonadota > Gammaproteobacteria > Chromatiales > Chromatiaceae > Sedimenticola. The sequence goes on along the minus strand of JAPHUG010000333.1, from coordinate 2,556 downwards.
CCGTCCCCATGCAGGTGGTGGACTCAGGTGTGTTTGAGGCTGAAGTCACTTTCCCCAATCTGGGGGTGTGGGACATCCTGATCAGTGCAAAGTTGGGCGAGGATGAATACAACCTGCCTCACCGACTCAGTGCCGGGGTGAAGTAGGCCCTACCTTCTACTTACCCGGTTTTCTCTTTCATCTATCCAGGCTGGTATCATAGGGCGATTAGTCAAGATCTTTGCCTGTTATTGCCTGCCCCCTGTTCAGGGTGGACTTGATGGGTTGAAGGGAGTGGTACTTGTTGAATACCGAAAATCAGAAACCCTGTTATCACTGTTCTCTGCCTATTGATGGAGCGGAAGAGGTGACAAGCCAGATAAAAGGCCAGCCTCAAAGCTTTTGCTGTAATGGTTGTAAATCTGTCTGCGAGGCAATATATGCGGCGGGCCTTGAAGGGTTCTACAAGCGGATGTACGACGGTACGCCGCTGGCCCCTCCACCTGAACTACCTAAAGAGCTCGCTCTGTATGACCTGGATGAGGTGCAGGAGGAGTTTGTCAGCGCGCTTTCTGAAACCCGGGACATTCATCTCCTGGTGGAAGGCATCCATTGTGCTGCCTGTGTCTGGTTAATAGAGCATTCACTGCAGACCCTTCCAGGGATCATTGAGGCCCGGGTCAATCTCACCGGGCGTCGTTTGCATGTTCAGTGGGACAACAACCGACTGAAACTTTCAGCCATCATTCAGCGCTTGGGTCAGATTGGTTATGCGGCTGTTCCCTATGATCCGGATGCGGCTGAGGATCGGCTGAGAAAAGAGAATCGCCATCTCCTGTACCGTATGGGCTTTGCCGGGTTCACGATGATGAATCTGTTGTGGATCTCCATCGCGCTTTATAGTGGGGCGGATAAGGGGGAGTTCCGCACGTTGTTTCAATGGGTAGGGTTCGCTCTGGCGACACCGACATTGGTCTATTCGGGTTATCCTTTTTTCAAAGGCGCCTGGTCTGGTATACGCCATCTCCATCTGGGTATGGACGTTCCGATCGCGATCGGGGCGGGTATTACCTATCTCTATTCGGTCTATGTCATGCTCAGTGGCTCAGTCGCCTCTGAGGTTTACTACGATACCGTGGTCAACTTCATTTTTGTCATACTGGTGGGGCGTTACCTGGAAGCGATCTCCAAGCGACAGGCGGTGGCCTCTACCCAGCGACTGCTGGATCTTCAGCCGAGGGTGGCGACACTCCTGTTGCCGGAAGGCGAGAAGGTGGTTCCAATACGCTCAGTAAAGCCGGGTGATCGGGTTCTGGTCAAACCCGGAGAGCGTATCCCGGTAGATGGCTTGATTGTGAAGGGGCAGACCGCTATCGATGAATCGATGCTGACGGGAGAGTCGATGCCTGTGCAAAAAGGCCCCGAGATGGCTGTATCTGCTGGCACAATCAATGGTCATGGTGCGATACAACTGACGGTTACCCAACTACTCAAAGACAGTGCCCTGGGACGGATTATCCGCCTGGTAGAAGAGGCCCAGGCCAGCAAGGCACCGATTCAGTGTGTGGCGGATCGTATAGTCCCCTGGTTTGTGGCTATCACCCTGGGGCTCGCCGCTGCGACCTTCTTGTGGTGGTGGCAGACTGATTTTGAAGTGGCGCTGATGGCAGCGACGGCGGTGCTGATTATTACCTGTCCCTGCGCCTTTGGGCTGGCGACGCCCATGTCGATTGCGGTAGCCACGGGATTAGGGGCACGCTATGGCATTCTGATCAGGAATGGTGATGTCCTGGAGCGTTTCTCATCCATTGACCAGTTTGTGTTTGATAAGACCGGCACGCTGACGGAAGGCAAGATGCAGGTCACTTCCTTGCAGATAGGTGATGATGTCTGGCTGCCAGATGATGCCCCAACAGAGCAGACTCGAAGCTTGTTGGGGCAACTGTTGGCTGTTGAGCAATTTTCTGAGCATCCGATTGCCGAGGCGCTGGTCGATAGTGCAAAGGCCGCTGGTCTGAATGCAGGGCAGTATCAGGTAGAAGCCTTTGTTAACCGCCCGGGCTATGGCGTTGCTGCACGGGTTGATGGTGTAGACATAGTCATTGGCAACACGCCCTGGTTAAAAGAGAACGGTGTTCAGATAGCACCTGCATTGGAACGGGCTGCGGAGCAACTGGATCAACAGGGTGTGGGTTCAGTGCGCTGTGCGGTAGCGGGTATGGAGCTGGCGTTGGTCGGTGAGGTAGTCCCGGCCGGCGCGCCGGTGCTGGAGATCCTGCCGCCGGAGGACATCCTGGTGCACTTCTACGCGCCCGAGGCGGCGATCGCCCTCTACACCGTCTTCGTCGCCGCCAACTCCTACGTGCAGCACTCGAACATCCACATGACCACCGGGCCGCTCCGCTACCTGCTCGCGACCCCCGAGCTGCACCGCATCCATCACTCCCGGCGGATCGAGGAGCACAACAGCAACTACGGCGACTCCCTCTCCATCTGGGACCGGCTGTTCGGGACGATCACCGAGCCCGCAGCCGCCGGTCCCGTGGACGACCGCATCGGCCTCCCCGGCATCGAGGT
>JAPHUG010000388.1 GCA_026197195.1 Sedimenticola sp. | reverse complement strand
GAAAGATACCTGAAGAAGAAAGGCACGGGTGAAGACAAAGAGATCAGGGCCACCATCGATCGTGCGATCAATGCCAGCCCAAGCCTGCGTAACAAGAAAGACCTCATCGAACAGTTTGTTGACTCCGTCTCCACAAAAGCCAAGGTGGATGCGGAGTGGGTTGCCTTTATCACAGCCAAAAAGGCGGAGGAGTTAGACCGGATTATTGCGGATGAAGGTCTCAACGCCGACGAGACCAAGGCATTTGTTGAGAATGCGTTCCGGGACGGCGCGATTCCAGTCACCGGCACCGCCATCACGAAGATTCTGCCCCCGGTTTCAAGGTTCAACAAAAACAACAGCCATGCGGTGAAGAAGCAAACGGTGCTGGACAAACTGGGCGCATTCTTCGAACGCTTCTTCGGCTTATTCTGAGGGCATGACAATGATGGCGGTACTGGGACAAACAGGGAGGGAGACGCATGGACGTTAAGTCGGCCGCTATCCAGGTTTTGCAGCAGGCTGGCACGGCGCTGCATGCAAAGGACATTGCCGAGAAGATTATGGTTTTCGCTGAACGACTGCGCTGGGGTATGGCGACGGCGGTATTTTCGTGGCTACGAGCGGCGACACTTTAAGGATGAGTAAAAAGGGGATGGCCAATGATCCTGACTGATAACGAAACCAATGTCGATCTTCTGAATAATGAGGCGATCGCAACTACCATCGTTGGTCTATTGAGCGAAAAACCGGATCAACCGGTGACCATCGGCGTACATGGCGATTGGGGCGCTGGTAAGTCCAGCGTGCTTGAAATGATCGAAGCAGGGTTTGATGGAAAAGATGAAGTGCTGTGCCTCAAGTTCAATGGGTGGCGCTTCCAGGGATTTGAAGACGCGAAGATCGCCCTGATAGAAGGGATCGTCACTGGTTTAATAGAAAAGCGGCCAGCGTTGACCAAGGCCGCAGTAGCCGTCAAGGATGTATTCCATTGTATCGATTGGCTAAAGGTTGCCAAAAGAGCTGGAGGCTTGGCCCTCACGTCTTTCACAGGTATTCCATCACCTGATCTTGTCGGGTCCGTTATCGGATCGCTTGAAGAGGTGATGGCAGACCCTGCCAAACTCGCCACAAAAGAAAACATCTCGGCGGTCATTGACGAGGTAAGGGCAGTACTAAAACCTGGCGAAACCAAGAACGTGCCTGAGGAGGTGGAGGCTTTCCGCAAGGCATTCGACCAGCTCTTGAAGGATGCCGGAATCGAGCAACTTGTCGTACTGATCGACGACCTTGATCGTTGTTTACCTGATACTGCCATAGAGACACTTGAAGCGATCAGGCTGTTTGTTTTCACCGCGAGAACTGCGTTCGTTATCGCGGCTGATGAGGCTATGATCGAATATGCGGTAAGCAAGCATTTCCCAGACCTTCCCGATAGCACGGGGCCGCGTGACTATGCGCGAAACTACCTGGAAAAGCTCGTTCAAGTTCCATTTCGTATCCCGGCACTTGGCGAAACAGAAACACGGATTTACGTCACTTTGTTGCTGGCCGGTGCCGATATTGGTGAGGAAAATGCAGACTATGGGAAGCTAATCGCTGCCGCGAGGGAAAAACTGAGACGGCCGTGGACCAGTGGTGGCCTTGACGCGGCAACCATAAAGACTGCGCTTGGGGCAGAGGCCGAGAAGGTGAACAACGCACTTGCCCTTAGCGATCAGATAGGTCCGATCCTGGCGAGTGGTACCAAGGGAAACCCACGCCAGATTAAGAGATTCCTCAATACACTGTTACTGCGCGAGCGCACCGCAATTGGTCGTGGATTTGGGGATGACATCAAACTACCTGTTCTTGCAAAGCTTATGCTTGCGGAGCGCTTTATACCCAGGCTGTTCGAGCAGATAGCATTTGTGGCAGCAATCCATCCACAGGGCTTGTGCGAAGATCTTGTGGCACTTGAAGAAGCGCTGACAGCTCAAGTCAGCGAAGACGATCCGGCAGGCAAACGAAAGATACAGAAATCTGACGAGCCGGCGCCTTTGACCGACAACGCCGTGTTGGCTGAGTGGAAGTCATCGGACGCGGTGTGTGATTGGGTCCGCGTGTCGCCCAAACTATCGGGCATCGATCTGCGTCCCTACTTGTTCGTTACAAAGGATAAAAAGGACTACTTCGGGCCGGTATCAGTGTTGGGTCACCTGGCCGGCGTCGTGGAGAAGCTGTTCGGCGGAAAGATGACCGTCCAAGGTTATGAAGCCGAGTTGAAGCAACTTGTTCAGCCAGAGGCTGACAAGGTGTTCGAGGCTGTGCGAACCAAAATCATGGGCACGGGTGCTTTTGAGACCAAGCCGGCTGGTGTCGATGGCCTTATAGTTCTCGTTAAGGCCCAGCCTGGCCTGCAGGTCTCGTTGATGGACTTCCTCGAGGCGCTACCCAGTAGCAAGTGTGGTCCATGGGCTGTCAGCGGGTGGCAGGGTGTTATCAAAGATACCGAGTGCAATGCACGTTTGACGAAACTCCTGGGAGTGTGGAGCAAGGTTACCAATAACCCCGGATTGAAAGCCGCGGCTGAAGCAACCCTCAAAGATCTGAAGGGAGAGCGCTGATGGGTACTTCGACGGCATACGGTGGCCCTGGTGGCGGCACTCCACTCATTCCGTCATGGCTGGGAGGAGCTGATGGCGGTGATTCATCCACTCCTGCGGGAACGAACTCAGGACCTGATGCTCCGCTACCATCGGATGGAGCTGCGCCGCCGTCACCGCCGAATCAGCCACCTATTCCTGCACCTGCGTACCCCCAACGTTTTTCTGGTGCGCGAAACAGCTTTACGCGATTTGCGAGTTCTGGTGGCAGCGATAGGGCTAATCTCGGCCGGTCAGTCTCACGGTACGTCTCTACGTCAGCTGGCGGAGCAAGGCAAGCTGCCCAGCGAATGGGTGCGTCACGGGGCGCCGGTGCGCGTCTGCTCGGTTTCCTGGCCGATGCACAGGCTCGAGGTGTGCGGGAGGCGTTACGTTCGCTCGACTTGGAATCCCTGGCAGGGAGGCCAATTACCGAGATCTTTGTTGGTTTAGCCGACTACATCTGCCCTGGTGCAGGGACAGTCGATGAAGGCATAGCCCGCGAGGCTTACATAGAAACCATCGTTGAGCTTGCAAGTGAAGGATTAACTGACTTGACTACGTTTACACCGGATCAGATGCAAACGGTTTTCGAGTTGTACGCGACACATGCAATTGAGACACGAATCTGCAATGACATCGGGACAAAGGCAGTGACGATGCCTGCCGATGTGCAAGCAGCATATCGTGTCGAACAGCAACTCCGTGATTTTATCCGCGGTGGTGTGAGTGACGCGTTGACGCGCGCTCGGTCGGAATCGCCAAACCTTACGCTAGATCGGGTTCAGTCGTTCGTGGACACTGTATATGAGTCCGCGTTCGCGATTTTGCAGACGCTAGGAGATGCGGAGGCAAGAAAATGAAGCGACAGCTCTTGGCCGGCCGCTTTGGTTCAGATGACGGTAATGATGTTCCCACTGGAACGGATGAACAAAGGACCTATCTGCAACTCGTTGCCGGTGACAAGTCCTTGGATCATGGTATCGGAGGAGCGCTCACAAGCTTAAAGAAGCTCGGTGTATTCCCTTCGGAGATTGGGATTGATCTGCTCGTGCTTGCAGCCCATGTACATGCAGCAGATACACGAATCTCTCGCACCGAGCAGTCGCAAGACTCATGGACGCGGGAGATTAGATTGGTTGTGCCGGTAAGTGATCCCGTTCGCTGGTATGCAGCTTCCTCCACGCTAACAAAGATGCTGAACTTCCTGACGGGGGATCGCTGGTCCATTGGATTTCGGGCGCGCCCGCCTCGGTTCGCGGTAATAGCTGAGCAGTCTTCTCCGAGCTTGCTTTCTGCCCCTTACGATTCGTTGAGCTTGTTCTCGGGCGGCCTTGATAGCCTGATAGGAGCTATCGATTTATTGGAGGCTGGTGCGACACCCTTGT
>JAPHUG010000204.1 GCA_026197195.1 Sedimenticola sp. | reverse complement strand
TTGCTGATTACATCAACCTGCTCAATGAGCGTGATGGTGGTATCAACGGCGTCAAGCTGGATCTGGAAGAGTGTGATACTGCCTACAATACCGATAAGGGTGTTGAGTGTTACGAGCGTATGAAAGGCAACGGCAGCACCGGTATGCCAGCGGTCATGCCACTCTCTACCGGTGTGACCTATGCCCTGCTGGATCGTGTTGTTGCTGACAAGATTCCACTGATCACTTCCGGTTACGGCCGTGCAGATGGTGCTGATGGTACCGTCTTCCCTTACGTATTCGTACCACCTGCAACCTACTGGGGTGGTGCTGATATTGCGATCAACTATATCGCCAGTGAAGAAGGGGGTTACGGCAACCTGAAAGGCAAGAAAGTCGCACTGGTCTATCATGACTCTGCCTATGGTAAAGAGCCCATCAAGACCCTTGAGGCCCTCGCCAGCGAGCATGGCTTCAACCTTTCCCTGTTCCCTGTGCCGCATCCCGGTCTGGAGCAGAAGGCAACCTGGTTGAAGATTGGTCGTCAGTTACGTCCTGACTATGTCCTGATGTGGGGCTGGGGTGTCATGAACGCCACAGCCATCAAAGAGGCAGCAGCGGTCAATTTCCCACGTGACAAGTTCATCGGTGTCTGGTGGTCAGGTAATGATGCTGACATGGTACCTGCTGGTAAAGCCGCAGTGGGTTACAAGTCCCTGCAGTTTAACGGTGTAGGTGCGGACTTTGATGTGCACAAGATGATCAAAACGGTCCTCTACAACAACAACAAAGGCTCAGCCAAGTCAGTCGATGGTATTGGTGAAGTGGCCTATAACCGAGGCCTTCAGAGTGCGGTCATCCTGACCGAAGCACTGCGCAGCGCCATGGGCAAATTCGGCAACAAGCCGATGACCGGTGAGCAAGTTCAGTGGGCAATGGATCGTCTGGATATCACGGCGGCCCGTTTGAAAGACCTGGGTGCTGAAGGCCTGTTTGATCCTATCAAACTGAGCTGTGCAGATCACCAGGGTAAGGGTCGTGCCAAGGTCACCCAGTGGGATGGTAAACAGTGGAAAGCCATCAGTGACTGGATTGAGCCAAACAGTGCCATGCTTCGCAGCATGTATGTTGAATCGGCGGCAGCTTATGCCAAAGAGAAAGGCATCACCCCACGCGCTTGTAACTAAGCACGTATAACGATGGGTTAAACCATCGGACGAAGTCCCCGCAGTCGATCATGACTGCGGGGACATTCTCCAACACATTGATACAACAGGCTCAGCATGACTGACAACTCAACTGCCTTCCTAGAGGTCAATAACATCGAGGTGATCTACGATCACGTCATTCTGGTACTCAAGGGCGTCTCTCTTGAAGTTCCGAAGGGTGGAATCGTGGCACTACTCGGTGCAAATGGTGCGGGAAAATCAACCACACTCAAGGCCATATCAAATCTCCTTGGTGCCGAACGCGGTGACGTAACCAAAGGCAACATTCTCTACAAGGGCGAAGCCGTTGAGAGTCTGAATCCTTCTGACCTGGTAAAGCGTGGCGTAGTACAGGTAATGGAAGGCCGTCACTGCTTTGAGCATCTAACCATTGAAGAGAACCTGTTAACCGGTGCCTATACCCGAAAAGATGGCCGCAAAGCCATCGCACAGAGTCTCGAACTGATTTATGACTACTTCCCTCGCCTACGCGAACGCAGAAGTAGCCAGGCCGGTTATACCTCCGGTGGTGAACAGCAGATGTGTGCCATTGGTCGCGCCATGCTGGCAAAGCCGGACATGATTCTGCTCGACGAACCCTCAATGGGTTTGGCTCCCCAGTTAGTGGAGGAGATCTTCGAGATTGTTAAAAAACTCAATCAGAACGAAGGCGTCAGCTTCCTTCTCGCGGAGCAGAATACCAACGTGGCTCTGCGTTTTTCTGATTACGGCTATATCATGGAAAATGGCCGAGTCGTCATGGAAGGCAATGCCAAAGAGCTCAGTGAAAACGAAGACGTAAAAGAGTTTTATCTGGGTCTCTCCAGCGAAGGTCGCAAGAGCTTTCGCGATGTCAAAAACTATCGCCGCCGCAAACGCTGGCTCGCGTAACACGATAACTTTGGCGGCTTCGGCCGCCTTTCATATCACTCAACGAAGGAACGGGCACACTGATCTGCAGAAGCCGCCGGACTGAGTGCATCCAGACACAACCGAGAAGTGGGCTCACGGCAACTATGACAACCTATTATGATGAACTGGAAACCCAGGACTCAAGTACCAGACAGCAGGCAATGATCAAAGCCGTTGCCACTCAGGTAGCCCATGCAAAATCAAAGACAGCCGCCTATGGAAAGATCCTGGCAGATATTAACCCCAGCGACCTTACCTCAGTCGAGGCTATCACCCAGCTACCCCTTACCCGTAAATCTGAACTGATCGCGCTACAAGCGGCCGCCCGCCCTTTTGGTGGGCTGGCAGCGGTTAAAGCACCTGAGCTGACACACATCTTCGCCTCACCCGGTCCCATCTATGAGCCCGGCTCCAAGCGGGAGGATTTCTGGCGTTTCAGTCGCGCTCTGTTTGCCACCGGGTTCAGAAAGGGTGACGTTGTGCACAACTGCTTCTCTTACCACTTCGTTCCTGCTGGACTGATGCTGGAGAGTGGCGCCCATGCCCTGGGCTGTGCAGTCATACCCGCCGGTGTCGGCCAGACCGAACTGCAGGTGCAGACCATCGCTGACCTGAAGCCGGATGGTTATGTGGGAACCCCCTCTTTCCTGAAGATCATCCTTGAAAAAGCCGATGAGATGGAGGCTGATGTCAGCAGCCTGAAAAAGGCGCTGGTATCCGGAGAGGCTTTACCCTCGCCACTCCGTGAAGGCTTTAATAAACGCGGCATACAAGTCCTGCAATGCTACGCCACCGCAGATCTGGGCGTCATCGCCTACGAGACTGAGGCCATGGAAGGACTGATCATCGATGAAGGTGTCTATGTAGAGATAGTCAGACCCGGAACCGGTGAGCTGGTCCCTGATGGCGAAGTGGGTGAAGTGGTGGTCACCAGCCTCAACCCCGACTACCCCCTGATTCGTTTCGCAACGGGTGATCTCTCGGCCATCATGGAAGGGACCAGCCCCTGTGGTCGCACCAACCGCCGTATTAAAGGCTGGATGGGCCGTGCAGACCAGACCGCCAAGGTTCGCGGCATGTTTATCCATCCTGAACAGGTCGACAAGGTGATCAAGCGACACGCTGAAATCACACGGGCACGCCTGGTCGTTGATTGGATCAACGAAAGTGACTCAATCACCCTGCAGTATGAATCCACCAGCCAATCGACTGAGTTGGATAAGGCCATCGCCGGTA
>JAPHUG010000411.1 GCA_026197195.1 Sedimenticola sp. | reverse complement strand
GAACGGTGGCCGGCTGAAGATCCGAATCGGGCGTTAGTGCGGCAACAATACTGTGGTAGCCAACGGATTGTCTTGTGGTCATGCTGCGGGCACCTCACCTAGTGTTAGTTTGTCTTAGCATAATTGGGATGGGTGTTGTAATACAACCGTCATTACTTTCCTGATTACTGGTTAATCATCTCCAATAATGAATCAAGGCCCGGGTAAGTGGATTGTGTAAGCTGATATTTTCGTCCTGCATTTCCCCAGGATTCTCCCTGTGAAACGGCTTGTGTCAGGGCCTCAAGATCATCCACGAAAAACCCACCTGTGGAGTGAATGCCAAGATCAAACAGCAGATCGGGAAGACCACTCGCACTGGGGCCGATCAGATTGATTTTAGCGGGGTCTCCGGCCCCTTGAATGATGGATTCAAGGGTGTTGTTGATCAGGGTGGAGGCTGTGCAGAGGATATAATCACAAGTAGCGAGGCCTTCGGGCGAGGTATGCAGATCAAGGTCCAAATCATCTGGAACACGCTCGGGTTGCTTTTCAATTACCGTCACCCGTTTACCTTGATTAAGATAGCGCTCTATTAGCGGTCTGAAGAAACCGACCATGCCGATATGTTTGGCAGTAAAATCGGTATCAGATCGTTTTTCAATCGTTGTAGGATCAAATCCTGCCTTAGTCATAATGTTTTGGCTTAGTGCATTGAATGAACCGAGAGCGAGTGAGCTGAGGGGAATATCTACCCCATCCAGTCGTGCAGCAACCGATGTGGCCGCTTCACCGCTAAAGGCTGTGTGGTGGTGATGCAGCCATTCCAGTGTGTTTCCAAAACAGGTATAGAAGGGTCCGGCACTCCCATCCTCCAGTATGACAAAGCCAAAGTTATCCTTAATATCGTCAGACTGATTGATTTCAGGCAGCAGGATCTGCCTGATTCCAGGGACATCCAAACGCTGAGACAGTTGGGTAATAAGGGTCTGATAGCCGGTAAGGTAGGTCATTGTTAACGTGTTCATTTTGATAGGTTGATGATCAATGGCTGTGATAGCTGGCGAACTGACTGGTTGATTAAACCTGAATAGAGGTGATGTCGAATAAACAGCTTATCTGAAAAAACCGTATATAACACGTTATAGCGCATTGAACGTGTTGGTAGGATTCTATAGTTGAATCCTTTTTATTTGGTATTCACTTTGAAAGAGAATAGACGCGAAACCCTTTGGCCTGAATCCTAATCGGTACCGCTTACCAAGGCACCATGGATTTCTGCACCTACTATTTTTAGTTAATCTCATCCCAAATACGCTCATTCCAGTGGCTGACCTACTCTAGTGGTCATAGTGTATTTTTCTGTTTTGATCATCGTACGGTAATGGCTAGGATGGTAGGATTATTTGTTGTTAATGGCCTCATTTCTCTTTAATCTTAGCCCTATGAATCATCCATTATCCAAACTCACACCCCCCTTGCTCTGGCAGCATTTTTACCAGCTTACTCAGATACCGCGCCCTTCTCACCATGAGTCTGCCGTTCAGTCCTATGTGTTGCAACTGGGGAATAAACTGGGCTTTGAAACGCTTCGTGATGAAAGTGATAATATCCTGATTCGAAAACCGGCTACGCCTGGAATGGAGCATGCCTCCGGGGTCATTTTGCAGGGGCATCTTGATATGGTTCCCCAGTCTAATGCTGAAACCCTGCATGACTTCACAAAAGATCCAATCAAGGTATGTATCGAGCAGGACTGGGTTAAGGCCTGCGGAACAACCTTGGGTGCTGACAATGGGATTGGAGTGGCGGCTGCCTTGGCTGTCCTTGAATCGAAACAGGTCAAGCATGGCCCTCTGGAAGCACTCTTCACCAGCAATGAGGAAGACGGAATGACCGGGGCTTTTGGTATCAAGTCCGATCTGTTGCAGGGTCGCTTCATGCTGAATATGGATTCAGAGGATGAGGGGGTACTCTGCATCGGCTGTGCAGGGGGTGCCAATGTAACAGCGACCCTGGATTATCAGCCAGAAGGTTTAGCACCCGGCAGAATGGGTTACGTCCTTTCGGTGAGTGGCTTAAAGGGTGGCCATTCGGGGGTTGATATACATCGTGGCCGCGGGAATGCCAATAAACTCCTGTTTCGTCTCCTGGCCAATGCGGCGCAACAGTTTAATGTCGATCTCTGCCGGGTGGCCGGTGGGAATATGCGCAATGCCATTCCACGGGAAACTGAGGCTGCTATAGCCATAGCCGCATCTGACGTTAATCGTTTCAAGAACTACCTCAATGAACAGATTGATCTTATCCAGCTTGAACTGAGTCAAGTTGAACCGACTTTAACCATCGTCATGTTGCCTGATGATACGGTAGCGGACTGTCTGCCAGACAAACTAAAACAGTCGCTGTTGGATTGCCTGGCGGTTGTTCCACATGGTGTTGTGAGAATGAGTGATGCCATGTCTGGTCTGGTAGAGACCTCTACCAACCTGGCCATCGTCAACGTCTCTAAGGGAGCGATAGAGGTAAAAAGTCTGGTGAGAAGTTCCGTGGACTCTGCCCGGGATAATCTAATCGCTGAACATCAAGCCCTGTTTCGATTAATAGGTGCCGACACACAGGTTGATGGCCTGTATCCGGGCTGGAAGCCGAATTTGGCATCACCGCTATTAAAGACCATGCAGCATACCTATCAGGAGATTTTTGACACTTCTGCCGAGATTGGGGCTATCCATGCCGGTTTAGAGTGCGGGATTATTGGCGGGAAGTATGAAGCGCTGGATATGATCTCCTTTGGACCCACGATCCGGTACCCCCATTCACCTGATGAGTGCATGCATATTCCCTCTGTACAACGATTCTGGGATCTATTGGTAGCGACCCTTGCGAGATTGACTTGACAGGGCGTTCATAAAAAGCATTTATAAAACAGAGCGATATCCATAAGTTGTCGTTTCTGGTGGCATAAGAAAAATTGAATGCTTGGCGCATTGCAACAACAGGGTGAGTGTATTACGGTTTCGCCCATGTCTACTAAATATCCGATAATTGTCATTACTGGGTCTTCTGGCTCCGGCTCCAATAAAGTCAGTGATGTCTTCAGTCATATCGCCTGGCGAGAGAAGATCAAGCACCTTATTGTCTCCGGTAGTGCCTTCCATCGCTATGAACGGGATGAGATGGCACAGATGGTTGAACAGGCCTGTGCTGATGGTCGCTATCTCAGTCACTTCAGTCCAGAAGGTAATCAGTTGGATCTTCTGGAAAAATTGTTCAGGGATTTTTCAACAGACGGTACCGGCCTCTACCGACACTATCTTCATACTGAAGATCAAGCCCAGGCGTTTGGAAAGGCTGTTGGTTCCTTTACAGACTGGGAATCGATTCCTGAGGGTGTTGATCTGCTGGTCTATCAGGGGCTTCATGGTGCCTTTGCCAGTAATGAAATAGATGTGGCACGCTACGCCGATCTGGTTTTGGGGGTTACGCCCATTGTGAACCTGGAATGGATTCAAAAGATCCATACCGATATTAAAAACCGGGGTTATACACTGGAAGCGGTTCGCAATGCGATCCAGCATCGCTTGCATGATTATGTGCACTACATTACGCCCCAATTTACCAACACGGATATTAACTTTCAGCGTATTCCACTTGTCGATACCTCCAATCCGTTTGATGCCCGGGATGTACCCCAAAATGACGAAAGCATGGTCGTAATCAGTTTTAAAGAACCCAAAGATCACGATTTCACCTATCTGCTTGAGCGAATTGATGGCGCTTTCATGTCACGTCGAAACTGCCTGGTGGTTCCAGGGGGCAAGATGGAGTTTGCCATGGAGATGTTGTTGAACCCCATGGTGCATGAGATGATGGAAAAGCGTCGCCAGCAAGAGGAGTTTTAGCCATCACTTCCGAAAGAGAAAAAGACCGGGACATCCTGTATGCCATGCGTAAGGTATTAACGGCCGTGATTCGTGATACCACGCCACCTCCAGGTATGCGTCACCCGTTAACAGATGAGACCATTCAGGATATGCGGGTCTGCCTTGGTATGATAACGGCGCGGGAAAAGGAGTTGAGTGAGGAGGCGGGTGAGGCGCAGGCGCGCCCCCATTTTATTGATGAGCAGCCCACCTCTACCGTCGTGCCCTTCGATCTTCCGGGTAAGACAGAGAAGGAGTGAAGACAGCAAACAGGACTGCCTTCGTACCCGGCTACTCGTCGATATAGCGCCGACTCAAATCGCTAAATGATTCAATACGTCGATCTCGTAGGAAAGGCCAGATACGCCGCACGGCTTCACTTCGTTGCAGATCAACATCCACGATTAATGTCTCTTCTTCAACACCGGCTACGCCCAGCGTCTCTCCCTGTGGGCCTGCGGCAAAGGTGTGCCCCCAGAAGATAATGCCGGCACTCTGCCCAGAGGGATCGATTTCATGGCCAATGCGATTACAGGCGAGGAGTGGCAGGCCATTGGCCACGGCATGGCCCCTTTGAACGGTGACCCAGGCATCTTGCTGGCGCTGCTGTTCATCAGGCGTGTCATTGGGGTCCCAGCCAATCGCGGTGGGGTAGATAAGCAGTTCGGCCCCCGCCAGTGTCATGAGCCTGGCTGCTTCGGGATACCATTGATCCCAGCACACCAGTACCCCCAGTTTTCCGACAGACGTCTGAATCGGCTTAAACCCCAGATCACCCGGAGTAAAATAAAATTTCTCGTAAAAACCGGGGTCGTCCGGGATATGCATCTTCCGGTATCGACCTGCAAGTGACCCGTCAGAATCCAACACCACGGCCGTGTTGTGATAAAGACCGGCTGCACGTTTTTCAAAAAGTGAGGTGACGATGACCACACCCAGCTTTTTGGCCAGTGCCCCGAAATGCTCGGTAGAGGGACCTGGGATGGTTTCGGCCAAATCGAAAAGGGCGGTATCCTCTGTTTGGCAGAAGTAGAGACTGTTATGTAGCTCCTGCAGTACGATCAATACTGCACCTTGGTCAGCGGCTTGTCTGATCTTTTCAGTAATCAGTGACCTATTGCGTTCAGTATTGTCTGAACAGGCGTGCTGAATAAGGGCAGTTTTAAGCTGTTTTGAATGGGCCATATTTCGCTATCCGAACGGGTTTGTCGCAAGTCAAAATCGAATCGGCTGTTGTCGTCTGAAAGCTGGGCTCACCAAGTCATCAATGAGCTACCCCGCAATCATCTGGCGATCGTCACCGGCTCTGGAAACTGCATCGTAATACAGTGCAGACTGCCATTTTGCCGAATCAGCGGCATGCAGTCTATCGGGATAATCTCACGACCTGGAAAACAGCGTTCAAGGCAGCGGAGTGCGGCTTCATCCTCTGTGATGTTATAGATCGGCAACAGTACAGCCTGATTGATAATCAGAAAGTTTGCATAGCCTGCTGGCACTCTTTCACCTGACTCGTCGGTGATAGGTGGTATGGCTGGAAGGGGCACCAGTTTGTAGGGTTGGCCGTCACGTTGTCTGAACTGCCTCAGTTCGGCTGCCATGGCTTCCATTTCAGGAAGATCCGGATCATCAGCTGTAGCTGTGGCGTAGAGAATGGTTTCAGAATCTGCGAAACGTGCCAGGGTATCGATATGACCATCTGTATCATCACCGGTCAGATGCCCATGGTTCAGCCAGAGAAAACGATCGAAACCTAGCGCGTTTGAGAGTATTGCCTCGATGTCAGCCTGCGATAGACCGGGGTTGCGGCTCTCGGTCAAGACCGAGCTGCGAGTTGCCAGCAGGGTGCCATCGCCGTCTGTTTCTATAGCCCCACCCTCCAGAATCAAGGGGATGGTTTGGTGCGGGGTGCTATCGAAGGTACCGGCTTCAAAAAGTGTCTGGCTTATCTGGTTATCCAGCTCTGATGGGTATTTGTTGCCCCAGCCATTGAACTGAAAATCCAGCAACTGTGCGCCATCATTTCCAATACAGGTCAGCGGAGCGTGATCCCGAGCCCAGGTGTCATTGGAGGCCGCAAGGGCGAAACTTATCCGTGCGGTACTGATCCCATACTGAGCAATCTTTTCTGCTACTGTCTTCTGGTGCTGAGGGCTATTACAGACAATCAGCAGCGGCTGAAAGCGGGTGATCTGCTGCGTGAGTGTGAGATAGACCTGTTCCACTGTTTCCAGTTGTTCGGCCCAGTCAGTGTTTGCGTGTGGCCAGGTCAACATCACGGCCGATTGTGCCACCCATTCAGCGGGAAGGCTGTATTGTTGTTTCAAGAGTGTTCCTGTCAACACCGGCGGGCGCCGGTGTTGGAAAAGTTAACGGTGTACCACGGTATTAATAACGTACTCATGCTCGAAATAAACCGTGAAATCGTCATAAATCCAGCGGCTGATGGGTGGTTCGCCAACCCAGGGCATCTCTTGGGCAGGTGCGCCAAAGCGGCTTCGAACGGTGTCCATGGTCTGGCCGGTACGGGGACGAGGTAGCCCCTCGCTGTTATTTGCGGGTGCCTCGTGTATCGCTTCAAGCAGGAGTACATCGGCCACACTGAGCGGGGCAACGAAGGTCAGCGCAATGGCCAGAAACAGTGCTGTTATGGATTTCATGATTTTGGAACTCCTGTCCTAAAATTCTCTAATGTAAAATATAGCATTTTGATCTAGATCCCGAAACATAAAGGTGTTTTTTTTCAGAATATGGTTTAATGCGCCCCTATGTATAAGCCTCTCGAACTCTATATTGGTCTGCGATACACGCGCGCGAAGCGCCGCAACCACTTCATCTCATTCATATCCATGATCTCCATGCTGGGGATCATGCTGGGTGTCGTCGCCCTGATTACCGTCCTTTCTGTTATGAATGGGTTTCATAAGGAAGTCCGTGAACGAATTCTCGGAATGACCTCTCATGCCACCATTGCTTCTTACCAGAACAACCTGGTTGAGTGGCAAGAGGCGATGGACCTCTCCACCAGCCACCCCAGGGTACTCGGCCAGGCCCCGTTTATTGAGGCCCAGACCATGTTGACGAACGGTCAAAAGGTAAATGGGGCAATATTGCGGGGTATCCTTCCCGAGCTTGAACCCAGAGTGTCGGAGGTGGGCGAGCATATGCTGATGGGGCGTCTTGATACCCTCACTGCCGGTAGCTTTGACATCATCCTTGGAAAGGAGTTGGCACTTCTGCTGGGAGTCAGTGTCGGGGATAAGGTGACGGTGGTTACGCCACAGATCAGGGTGACCCCCGCAGGTGCCATGCCCCGCCTTAAACGATTTACCGTTATTGGTATCTTTGAAGTGGGAATGGGGGAATATGATCGGGGACTGGCCCTGATTCATATGCAGGATGCTGCCAAATTACTGAAAATGGGGGAGGGTGTGTCGGGTGTTCGATTGAAACTCGATGACCTGTATCTCGCTCCCCAGGTATCCAGAGAACTGGCCAAGGCGTTGCCGGGTGTCTACCGGGTGAGTGACTGGACCCATCAGCATCGGAATTTTTTCAGTGCGCTAAGAACAGAGAAGCGCATGATGTCTCTCATCCTGTTTTTAATCGTTGCGGTCGCAGCGTTTAATATTGTCTCAACGCTGGTTATGGTGGTGACGGACAAGCAGAGCGATATTGCCATTTTACGAACCCTGGGTATCTCACCTCGCAGTGTTATGGGTATCTTTATGGTGCAGGGTGCAACCATCGGATTTGTGGGTACGTTATTGGGTATTGTGGGGGGTATCCTGCTATCGCTTAATCTTGAGTCACTGGTTAAATCAATTGAAGAGGCCTTCAGTGTCAACTTCCTGGACCCCAATATCTACTACATCAGCTCGCTTCCATCAGAACTGGATTGGAATGATGTGGGAATGATCAGCATCAGTGCGTTCCTGATTACGTTGCTGGCCACCCTCTATCCAGCATGGCGCGCGTCCAGAACACAACCGGCTGAGGCGCTTCGCTATGAGTGATCAAGAGATCGTTATTGCCTGCGAATCACTGACCCGTACCTTTAAGGATGGAAATCTCAATGTGGATGTCCTGAAAGGTGTGACATTGAGTGTTAACAAAGGTGAGCGTATCGCCATCGTAGGCAGCTCGGGTTCCGGGAAAAGCACCCTGTTGCATTGTCTGGGTGGTTTGGATAAGGCGACCAGTGGTGAAGTGCTTGTGGATGGCAAGGTGCTGAACCGGATGTCAGAAAAGGCGCGTGGTGAGTTACGCAATCGTTCACTCGGTTTCGTCTATCAATTTCATCATCTTTTGCCCGAGTTTACCGCATTGGAAAACGTGGCGATGCCATTACTGATTGGTGAAACGACTGTAGAGCAGGCCCATAAGCGTGCTGAAGAGATGCTTGGCCGGGTCGGCCTGGAGCATCGCGTCGGGCATAAGCCGGGAGAGCTTTCCGGCGGTGAGCGTCAACGGGCTGCAGTAGCCAGAGCCCTGGTCAATAATCCCCGTTGCGTTTTGGCCGATGAACCGACTGGAAATCTGGATCAGAAAACAGCTCGGCAAGTCTATGAATTGATGCTGGAGTTGAACCGGGATCTGGCGACCAGTTTTATTGTGGTCACGCATGATATGGGTTTGGCGGAAAGTATGGATCGTGTATTAACGCTTTCTGACGGCGTCCTGGGTGCGGTGACGGATCAATAAAAGCGAGTTACTTGTTGCGGCGACTCTTCCAGTTACTGATGATATGCATCCGCCAGAGCCCACGTATCGCCACATAACCTACCAGTGACGCAACAACCGCACAGACGAGACTACCAAGATAGAGCGGTTGCCAGATGTGGCTCATGCTTTGCGTGAACCACTCCATGGTCAACTCAAAATGACCGTTCATGGCCGGCTCGTCCATGATCCAAGTACCCACCAGGTAATTGAAATAAAACATCGGTGGCATGGTGATGGGATTGGATATCCACACAAGTGCAGCCGACAAGGGCATATTGACCCGGGTCGGTATGGCTGTAGCTGCCGCGGCCACCATTTGGAATGGCATAGGAATCATGGCCCAGAACAGTCCAACGGCAAAGGCACCAGCAACCGAGCGACGATTCAGGTGCCACAGGTTTGGATCATGCAGCAGCTGGCCAAAAATCTGTAAATGCTTGTGATTGCGGATCGTTTCATGGTTTGGCGTAAAACGTTTAATCAGGTTTTTCGGCATACAACCTCAATTCTCATTCAATCCCCTACACAGGCGCTGGGTATTGAAGCATGGTAAACATCATTTGACCAGTAACTATACAATCGGCAGGTTTCTCCAGTTACTTAGTCTCTTTTGCCTATCTTCAGGTTAATTGAAGGGGGAAGACTGGTTTTTAAATCAATTAAGATTTAAAGTGATATCACATTCGCAATCTATCATTCATCCAGGGAAGGAAGATGATCTTGCAAACAGTCGCCTTTGTGGCTGGAGTCGTTCTGCTCCAGTATCAGTCGGAATTGCCCAAGTTACTTGTGGTGCTAGGGCTGATCCCGCTGACAGGTTTAGCCATCTGGCTTTTCCGAAGGCATTCCACTCTTCAGTCATTGGTGTTTCTTTTGGCAGGTTTTTTATGGGCTGCCTTACAGGGACATCAGACACTCAGTTCTGGACTGGACCCCACACTGGAGGGGGAAGATCTCCTGGTGAAGGGGCGGGTGTTCTCTCTCCCTGATTCAAACTCACAACGTACCCGATTTGAATTCCAAGTAGAATCGATGACTTATCAGGGTGATCCAGTGTCGCCACCAAAGCGATTACTGGTCAGTTGGTACAAAAATGCACCTGTCATATCGGTCGGAGAGCAATGGCAACTTCTGTTGCGCCTGAAACGTCCCCATGGTTTGTCTAACGCAGGCAGTTTTGACTATGAGCGAACCCTTTTTAGCCGAGGTATCCGGGCTACAGGCTATGTCAGGGAGAGTCATGATAACCATCGGATAGCGCCCGCTGGATCGGTCGACCTGTTTAACCAGGCTCGTGAGCACATTGGAAAGGCGCTTGATGAACAGGTTCACAACGCTTCGGCAGTGGGAATTGCGCGCGCTTTAGTAATAGGTGATCGGAGTCGTATCAGTTCAGCGCAGTGGGAGCTGTTTCGACAGACCGGCACCAACCACTTGATGGCGATCTCCGGACTTCATATAGGTATCGTATCGGGCTTGTTCTTTTTTCTAGGTAAGGGCCTGTGGCGACGTTTCTATCGTGGCTGT
>JAPHUG010000142.1 GCA_026197195.1 Sedimenticola sp. | reverse complement strand
TTCTTCCTTCCCAAAGGGCCTTCAACCATGCGTGCCATCGACGGGAAATATGTGGCCGCTCTGATTGAGACAGCTCACGAAAGTACCGGCAAGACAATCAGTTTGATGGGGCGAAGCTATTCTGCCATTCCCGTGTTGCGCGGTGTTCGTGAGTGGCAGGCTCAACAAGAGGCCAAAGGGTTGCAGAATGATTATCTTGCAGGCTCTGTCCTGTTTTCACCCGAGCTTTATGCAACGATCCCGGCCCTTGGGCTGGAGCCGGTGTTTGAGTCGATTGTGGACGCGACGAACAGCCCAGTCGTGCTCTTTCAGGCGGGAAAACGGGGGAATCGCTGGCAACTGGATAAGCTGATTACCCGCCTTGAACGCAGTGGCGCCAGTGTCTATGTGAAGATCATGCCGGGAGTGACTGCCCTCTACTATGATGAAGACAAAACCCCGGCCACGCTGGATACACTCCAGCGCATACCTTCCCAGATCCTCGGTAGTCTGAATTTACTGAAAAAAACGACGATGCCCAGGGTGGCACTGCCACTCCCACAGACTGAATCAGTATCGGGTAGTGGGCTTGATTCCGATTTGAAGCCTTTTCGTGGTGATCCCCAACCGCCGACTATCAATCTGGTAGATGCCAAGGGAGAAACACTGTCACGTGATGATTATCGTAATAAGGTGACGATAATCAATTTCTGGGCCAGCTGGTGTCGGCCCTGCGTTGAAGAGATTCCGTCACTGAACAATCTGCGCACTCAGATGGCGGGTGAGCCGTTTGAGCTGATATCAATCAACTACGCCGAAGAGCCCAGGCAGATACAGGCCTTTCTCAAACAGGTCAACGTGGAGTTTCCTGTGCTAATGGATGTCGATGGCAGGGAATCTGCAAAATGGCATGTTCTGGTGTTTCCTTCCACGTTCGTGATCGGCCCGAAGGGGCAGATTGTGTATGGATTGAATGGCGCTATTCACTGGGATGACCCGAAGGTAGTTGCACAGCTAAAGGCGTTATTACCCGGTAGGGAATAGCGGGTCTAACCCCAGCAAATCATCTGTCCTTAAGGTGTTAGTCCCTTCGTCGTATTTCCTTCGGTTCTTTATTGAGCGGCTGAGTCACAGTGCCTATAGCCCGATAGTGTCTGCTGGCAGTCCTTCCTCACAATCAGTGCCGCATTAACGCCACTAAAAGCCATTACACAGTGGGCTTAAAGACGCGCTACCCTGGGTACTGAAATTCAGATTCTGTGTCACCTCGTTGGTGCTCGCCAGACTCAGGATGGCTATTAAACCCAGCTTGTTGCACAACGGGCAGTGGCTACCTTTCCTTTACGAATACATAGGGCGACCTGTTCGGCCTGCATGGGTTTGGCATAGTAGTAGCCCTGTCCGATGGCACAGCCTGTCGTATACACATGTTTTGCCAGTTCCAATGTTTCCACGCCTTCCGCGACGATAGCGATACCGAGCCCGTTTGCGAGTCTGATGACGGCATCAACAATGGTTGCATCCGCTACGTCATGGATGATATTGGAAACAAAAGAGCGGTCAATCTTCAGTGTGTCTACGGGCAGGTTTTTCAGGTGGGATAGACTGGAGTATCCAGTACCAAAGTCATCAAGGGCAATTTGTATACCGCTCTCCCGCAGGGACTGCAGATCGGATAGCAACTCATTAGAGTGCTTTAGAAGGCTTGTTTCTGTTATCTCCAGTTCAATGCAATGAGCGTCAATGCCATACTTGGCAAGCGTGGCGTAAACCAGCTCGACAAAATTTTCCTGTGCCAGCTGCTCAGAAGCCAGGTTGATTGCAAGGCGGGGTGGACTGAGATTTTCGGCTTGCCATTGGCTAAGTTGCCTGCAGGCTAGATCCAGAACATGGTTGCCAATGGCGACGATCAGCAGGCTCTCTGATGCAATTGGTAGAAAGTGATCAGGTGTGAGGAGGCCTCGTTCTGGATGGTTCCAGCGGACCAGTGCTTCCAAACCCACAAGTTCACAGGTCCCCATATGTACTTGTGGCTGAAAATAGAGCTCCAGTTGCTCTTCATCCAGTGCGCTCTTGATCTCCTGTTCGATCTGCAATTTCTTCGACGCAATGCGTGTCAATTCGCTCGTGTAGAAGTGATAGGTCCCTTTGCCTTTTGATTTTGCGCGATAAAGTGCGGCATCGGCATTCCGCAGTAGTTCTTCTGTGGTCTTTCCGTCATCAGGAAAAAGTGCGATCCCTATGCTAGCCCGGGTGGAGATCAGGTGTCCGTCGATATCAATGGGCTCTGCGATCAGCTTGATCAGTTTCTGCGAAATTCTGGCCACATTCTCGGTTGTCTGAATGTTGTCTAGATGAACTGTGAATTCATCTCCACCGATGCGTGCCAAGTGGTCATTGTGGCGCAAGGTTTTTAGCAGGCGCTCTCCCATGGCTTGCAGCACACGGTCTCCTATGCTGTGTCCCAGGCTGTCGTTTATCGTTTTGAAATCATCAAGATCGATAAAGAGCACAGCGCTCTTTTGGTCTTGCCGCGTGTCTCTATACAAGGCGCGAGATAGGTGCTCATTTATTGCTTTTCGATTAGGTAATCCGGTAAGTAAATCGTGATTCGACAGATGAACAAGTTGCATTTTTGAATCGTCGATTGCGCTTATGAAATCAGCAATCTCTGCTATCAATAGAGGCGAGGTGACAACCGGAGTCAACGGCTGGGTATGGACAAGTTTGGATGCCTTGCGAAGCGGGTAAACAAATCCGTAGAGGTAGAACAGGGAGACAATCACCAGAAGCAGAAGCAGGATGCCACTGATGGTGACCACCTTCTGCAGCAGCAGCCCCTTGTAGATGAAATTCTCTGAGGATAGCTGAGTGGATAGTTGCTGTAACTGCTCTAGAGAGCGGCTTATCTGCAGAACGGTTTGTGTGCGTAACCTAAGGGCATATTCGGATGTGGGTTCAGATCGATATGCCTGTGACCACGACTCAAGGCTTGTGTGTGCTCGCTTTATCAGGTTTGACAGCCGCAGCCATTTTTCTTCGCTGGTTTTTTTTTGTGCATTGTTTAACAACTTCTGCGATGTACTGAATAGCCTAGTGTAGTAGCTGTTGGCAGCGGAAGATGACAGGCTTATCGCATTGCTGATACTACTGATTTTTGTGGTGGTATCATTAATGATCCGGATCTTCCTCTGAAACTCATCGTTTGCCTCGATTACTTCAACGGTGAGCAGCGTAAGCCACAGGATTGCCCCTGCAGAAAAGGCGATGATGGTATAGGCGAGGTGATTTGCAGATATTCTCACTCTAGCAACCGGATGTTTTCAGGGCGCATGCTTTCGAGTATATCAGTGTTGATGAAGTTCCTGAAATTAGGGACTTCTCCGGAAACATAGCCATTGTTCTTCGCCCACACGGCTTGTTGGCTGAGGTTGATGATGAGCGATTCGTTTAGCGATAAGTCGAATTCCAGCAGGGCGTAGAGATCACTCAGTTCGTCGGTTGATTTATTGAGTTTCTGTGCATGAGTTTCCGCGACCGTTTCGGGTTGGCTTAGCATGACTTCCTGGGCCTTTCCCAGTGCCCTCAGATAGGCTTCTACCCTATCAGGGTGCTGACGGATATAGTCTGGCCTAGCCACCACCAGCCAGCTAGTGGTGTAGATGTCTTCGCCACTGTAGCTTCTGGCATGGGCACCGGCGGCGCGCATGATATCGAGATTGATCGGTGTCCAGGCGACGGCAGCGTCAATACTTCCCTGACGTGCCGCTTCCGTCATCTCTGTGACGCGCATGGGGACAATGACCGGGCCATCTGGCTCGATTTGATTGGCGAGAGCGAACACGTGCCAAAAATATTCAGAGGCTGTGCCTGGGGTCAGCGCTAAACGTTTACCCCTAAGCTGACGTGGGTGTGGGATTTTTTGACTGTCGAGAATAACAACGTTATTCAAGCTGGTTGATTCCAGAATGCTTGCAACGATATGGAAATCGGGGGGAAGATCGAAACGGCCCATCGCGGCAAAAATGATCGGCGTCGGTGCTACGGTGCCGATATCAATCTCCCCCCGGATGACCTGTTTGAGCGACTGCACACCTGCCGGATTACGTTTGATGATGACATCTATGCCTTCTGCCTTGAACAAGCCTTTCTTGTAGGCGTAGTAATTGGTCGCTTCACCTACAAAGTTGACCATGCCAACACGTACTTTAGGTAACTCATCGGCCTGCCCAAGTGAGAGCGTGCCAAGGCAAAACAAGAAAGTGAGCAGATAAATACGCACTGTATTCATGGTTGGTCCAGTGGGTTGATTATTTTTTAGTATGAGTACAGGAAGTATAGATAATCCAGCTGATAGAGCCAGTTTAGGCGTTTTTTTTTAAATCTCGCTGGGCTTCGCGGGTTGCTGTTTTTCTTTAGTACGGGGTTTGGCGGTTTGCGGTGGGTGTAGCAGAAGAAATAACTGGGTGTGACACAGTGGCGTAGGGCAGAGCGGGTTGGGACGGGGTAGTGACCCCGTCCCAAATCAACAATTAGATTTTGCTGACGATTAACCCGGCGTTGACACCACCAAAACCAAAGCCGTTGCACAGGGCGTGCTGAATGGTCTGGTTCCGAGCGGTTTTTGGGACGAAGTCAAGATCCTGGTTGGCCTCGTCGATGCTCTCCAGGTTCAGGGTGGGAGGTAGTACATCATTCATGACGGCCAAAGCTGCGAAGATGCTCTCAATGCCACCAGCTGCGCCGAGCAGATGGCCGGTTGCCGACTTGGTGGATGAGACCGGCACTTGCGGTAACGTGTCACCAAAAACACTACGTAGCGAGGCGATCTCGGCATTGTCCCCCACAGGGGTAGAGGTGGCGTGTGCGTTAACGTAGT
>JAPHUG010000058.1 GCA_026197195.1 Sedimenticola sp. | reverse complement strand
GAGAGAATGGTAAGGTTTCCTGCTTAAAACAGTGATGTTTTTAAGCAAAACTGCCCTTTATACACCAAGGAAGCATCAAACCACCTACAGCGCATCCAGAAAAACACCTATAACCAACTGTTTTTTAGGCTTTTACTGATTTTGCGTGGAGGGAAATTATGGAGCTGGCGACAGGAGTCGAACCCGCGACCTGCTGATTACAAAATATTTTTATGGCTTTTTGCACTTCTTTGCATTTCTTTGCAGCTGTTTTATTACCTCTTGTTTTAATTAAGTTTTTCTTGCCTTCTTGTTTGAATTCATTTTACACTCCCCGCTGAAATTTGAAGCCGGGTGTCTACATTGTGTCTACATTTGAAACGAATCAGCCGGTCAAACTGACCAAAAAAAGGGTGGATGCGGTCGAGCCACCGCTCAATAAAAGCCAATTATTCATTCGCGATGCCGATCTGCCCGGCTTTGCCCTGCGTGTGACCAAAAACGGAACCAAGTCGTTTATCATCGAAAAGCGCATCAAAGGTAAGGTCAAACGAATCACCCTGGGCAAATACGGCATTCTTACAGTGGAGGAGGCCCGACGCCTGGCGCAACGGGAACTGGCCAAGATCGCCATGGGCGATGACCCCATTGCCGAGCGCAAGACGATCCAGGCTAAAGCCGTCACCCTAGAGCAAGCCTTCGAAGGCTATAAGAAAGCCCGTAAAGACCTTAAGCCTAAGACTATTAGCGACTACACCCGACACATGGAAAACGACCTCGGAACCTGGCAGAAAAAAGCCATCACCGAAATCACGATCAAAATGGTCGCAAAGCGACACCGAGAGATCGGCCTCAAGAGTGGTCCTTACCAAGCCAACGCGGTCTTTCGTACGCTCAAAGCCCTCCTCAACTTTGCCCGTTTCGAATACCTGGATGGTAATGGTCAGCCGGTTCTGTCCAGCAACCCGGTCGAGTACCTCAATCACACCAAGGCGTGGTATCCCAGAAAACGACGGAAGAACTTTATCAAGCCGCATCAGCTCGCACCCTGGCACCAAGCAGTCATGAACATTAAGGGACCGGACAAGCTCACCTCGAGCCACGTGATCGCCGACTTCTTATTGTTGATTCTATTTACTGGCCTGCGTCATCAGGAGGCCGCCAAGCTGCGCTGGGAGCATGTTGACCTAGAGGATCGCAGCCTCTATCTGCCGGACCCTAAAAACCGCGAACCCTTTACCCTGCCCCTTAGTGATTTCGTCATGGAGATTATGAAGGAACGGCGTGAGCTGGCGGTTAACGAATACGTCTTTCCTGATCGCGACGGCAAGAAACACCTTATCGAGCCCCGCCGACAGATGCGTCTGATCACCGAAGCGACTGGGATCCAATTTTCCGTGCACGACCTGCGCCGCACCTTTGCCACCATCGCCAACAGCCTCGACTTTTCCAACTACACCATCAAGCGATTGATCAACCACAAGGTCAGCGGCGATGTCACCGACGGCTATATCATTTGCGATGTGGAGCAGATGCGCGCCCCCATGCAGCAAGTAGCCGACTTCCTCAAGCAAAAAATCGGCATCGCCAACAAGGATAATGTCGTCTACCTTGAATCCCGGAGAAAGTAGTAGTGAGCCTTCGAGACAGTTTCAATCAGTTTGCCCCCTTGAGCGACACCATCGATCCGGCAGCGCCATTTGGATTCCAGCTGGACTTGGTGGCAATCCGCGCACGTGAGCTTTTGAACAAGCGTAACGAAAAACAGATCACCGACGCCCTGGATACGCTGAGCTGGGTACTTGAAGAGGGGCGGCAGCTGCAAGAGCAAACTGCTCTGAACGCCCTGGACGACGAGTCCGACCGCGACAGCTATGTACTGACCGATACCAATGCACTTCGCCTCTACATGCCCTATTTTGATATCCAAGGACAATCCAGCTTCCCAAACGCCACATGGCCTGAATATTTTGCCATTCTTGCTTTGGCGCAAATCGGTGCCGCGCAGGATGAAAGCGGGGGCGACTTGATGAAAGAGACCCTATCATCAATCGGCGTCGATCCTGAGACGGTCACATCACAGCGGGAAATCTTAAGACTAGATTATCTACTGCAGGCAACTGAAGCGGTCGCGACCGCTGAGTTAATGGCTGAAAAACAATCCACGCATCAGCAAAAAAGCAAGAAAGGCGGAACCAGGCGTGCCGCCAAGTACGATGAATTAAAAAGTTTCGTGTTTTCCAAATGGGAAGACAGCTTCCAGCATCTCAGTAACCGACAAGCCGCTAAGAAAATCTGGCCTTTGGTACCAGATAATCTGAAAGGACTACTGACTACAGATGACCAGGAACACCGCCTGGAAGAATGGATAGGAAGGCAAAAAAATAACATTGAAAAAAACGAACATCGGGAAGGAGCAGCCCAAAAATAGCAATTTCCCCTCTATATATGTACGTGTACCCGGCATACGTATATATGTACCGGCAATACGCATTCCCTTGATCCACTAAGAACCCGCACAGTCACCTGAGTGTTAATTCAAACAGGAGATTGTCATGTCACACCAGTTACTCAATACAACCGAAGCCGCCCATCTTCTAGGGGTTAGTAAAGCCTTCTTGGAACGCGACAGATGGGCAGGCGCACGCATCCCCTTTGTAAAGATTGGATCAAGATCTGTTCGATACAGACGGCAGGATCTCGATACCTATATCGAGCAAGGCATCCGCACCTCCACATCTGACAGGGGGTGATCCATGTATTGCGATTGGAGCAGGCCGAGAGCAGAAATATATGCCCCGCCCCCATTTGATATACCAGAAGCAGTTGAACGACTGTGGCGTGACCCTAATGCAACGGATGGGGATCGGTTCTTCATCCACAATCAACTTCGCCATTACCCAAAAGAGTTGGCCTCAGCCATTGCAACAAAATACAAAGTCACAAAAACACAGCAAGGAAAACAACAGGCCAATCTAGATTTACTTCGTCAATCAAAGAAACTTCAGTCTTTCGCCAAACTGCTGAGCATTACCGATGAAGAAATCCGAAATATTGCCCAAGCAAAAGCCAGGGCATGCAAGCGTATTCGGCAAGGATACACAGATACAACGAAAGCCTATAAAGCGATCTGCCAGTATATACAGGGCGAAGGATACCTACCTGAAGCAATAAATCCTGCTCGTAACTTAATCGGCGCACTTAATCGCATGTGTCATCACAAATGGTGGAAGCGAAGAATTGAAACCCATGCTATCAGAACCTACGAATCCTTAGCCATAAATAATGGGCTCGTTCATCGACAAGCCTCCTGCTATATCAGCCCTGAGATACGCCAGCGTATGCGGATCAAGGAAAAATACAAGGCAGAGTTCATCGAATCCTTTCAAGCGATTAATGAAGAGGGTGACATTGTAGATCTAAAGGATCTGATTAACGGATCGGTATCAAACCCCAAAATACGTCGAGCAGAGCTGATGGTTCGTATAAGTGGGTTTGAGAAATATTCCATGGCACGAGGCGACCAGGCCGTATTTTTGACCATCACATGTCCCTCACGCTTTCATGCCGTATTGAGTGAAAGCGGCGAAGTGAATCCACAATATGACACGTCCTCACCCCGAGACGGCCAAAATTATCTGCGAAGCGTATGGAATCGTATCAGGGCAAAATTACATCGTCAGGGCATGCGGCCTTATGGGTTTCGGGTTGCGGAGCCTCATCACGACGGCACTCCCCATTGGCACCTCTTACTATTCTGCAAGCCCGATCAGATGAAGTCCCTTATAAGCATTTGCCAGGCTTATGCCCTTCTTGACAACCCGGAAGAATACGGGGCCGACAAATATCGCTTTAAGGCTGAGATGATCGACCCCACAAAGGGGACGGCCACCGGTTATATCGCAAAATACATTTCCAAAAATATTGATGGGTACGGCTTATCACCTGAGGAGTTTGGTGAACAGCCACAATCTACCGCTGAGGACGTGCAAAGCTGGGCCAAAGCCTGGGGAATTCGCCAATTTCAACAGATCGGCGGGCCGCCTGTCACGGTATGGCGAGAACTTCGAAAAATCCGCACCCCGATAACTGATTCAGAAATCCTTGAAGAAGCGCGGATGGCCGCCGACGATGCCAGCTGGTCAGACTATATTCATATCATGGGCGGTACCGATTGCGCGCGCACCGATCTCGTTATAAATTTGTATAAGGAATGGAGCGACAGAGAAGGATTGTTCGGCGAGCCAATTGGTGAGTTGATATTTGGTGTTTATGCTGGGGAGATAATTTCACGCACCCGAATACACTCATGGCAGATGATTGATAAAGTCAGCCTCCAATCCCTAAAGAAAAATGCCGAGCAATCCGCTTTAAGCTGGCCTGAATTCTTTAAGCAATCCGGCTTTAAGCAAAATCCGGGCATTCCTTTTAATCAGGGAAAAGTTTATAAGCCAGGATCGGCTTATAAGAAACCAGGTTTGGCTCGATCAGTGGGTATTTTGGCTTATAAGCAGCAAGCTGCTTATAAGCCGCTTTCCGCTCTTACTTGGAGTTCTGTCAATAACTGTACGCATAAAAGCCTTGATTTGATAGTATCATTCTTGAGCGAGATACTGCCCAAGATAAAACAGAGCAAGAAAGTTGACAATTCGCAGCATTTATGATCGCCAATTAAAAGCTTAATAAAATGTAGCGGAATGTTGAATCGCCTTAACTAACCTTAAACTGCGTATAAAAATGGCCACATACTACGATCCTGTTTATGGACAAATAGAGCTAGACAATTGCGTAATGGACATTGTTTCCAAATGCCCGGAGCTTAAGCGCCTCCGCTTTATTGGTATGATGAATTTCAAATCAATCTCAATGCTCTCTCTAACGTCTATTAGCAGACTAGAGCACTCCATTGGACTAACACACCTTATTCAACTGCTCACTAAAACCAATCCAAATCTCCAATCAATTAATCATGACCTCTTAGTATCTGGCCTTTATCATGATGTCAATTGTGGCTCATATGGACATTCGGTCGAATGGGCCATTGATAGACACGTTAACTACGAACATGAATCTGATGCTGACTGGGTCAAGACAGATGAAGTACTAGCCAACCTAAAAAACAAACCAATATTCATTGAGCAAGATGGCTTGCACAGACATGGATTTCACGACAAATACTCTTTAAATTTCGAACGAATAGACAATATTATCAACGGCAATGGCCACTATATTATTAATAATTCCGGGATGGATCTCGATAATATTGATAATGTTTTCAGGATGGCCCATTACCTAGGTTTTCTAAAAAAGAGCAACACCCCAATTGAACTTGTAAAATCCTTACGCGTTATAGAGGGAAGAAATAACTTCTCGATTTCAGAGGAAAAAGCTCACCTAATTGAAGAGTGGATGAATCTTCGGACAAAGGTATATAGACATTTTATTTATTCTGATGAGTACATGGCTTTTGAATATTTAATATTCGAATTAGTATCCGAATACGCAAGCACTCTTGTCAACGTTGAAGATATAAAAAACATATTCCATTATACCGACGAAAGTCTTCTGTGGCTTTTTTATGAAATGAAGCGCACAAGACCTAAGCTAGCATCATTAGCCAAGCGACTACTATTACATGACCTGCCATTCTGTTATGGAATAATGAGATCTTCCTCAATAGAAATGGACAATCCACTGCGTGATAAATCAACTCGCAAAATGCTATCGGAAAAAATTTCCAACAAACTTAAAAATCTAAATCTAGATATAAATATGCACATGACCACTGATAATAGAAAAACAAATCGTAAAATTGATTTCTTTATTAGTGGAGAAAATAAATTTGAACTAACACATCGGGGGGAAGACAAGCAATATATCCTCCTCGCCATACTCGGTAATAATGAAATCGACCCAGGCCTGGCAAAAAAAGTCACCCACTTGGCTGTTGAAGTATTGGAAAAAGAAGGCTTCAGTGACTTAGAAGTGACATCTTCATATAACACTGACACACCACAAAAAAGCTTATTTTAAAAGATCGGAGATCACCTAGCTATGAGTCTTGCTCATTTCAAGCTGCTCGACTGGGATTTTCCCGAGCAAAACTCAAATATTTTTTTGCACAACCTCTGCTGGTATCCATCAAGATTCATTCCCATGATACCTGCACAGCTTATAACAGCGCTATCAAAGCCGGGGGATACCGTATTAGATCCGTTCTGTGGATCTGGTACTGTATTGATAGAGGCCCTACGACAAAATAGAAATTCAATTTGCCTAGACCTAAATACATATGGCTGCTTCATTGCTGAGACGAAGGCGCGAATATATTCTGGTGGTCAATTTGATCTATTAGAGCTTACGAGCATCATCGAAGAAATTGACGCCATTAATAGTGACGATAACAATGCTTCTCTTTTCTCACACCCTATAAACCTACTGAAACAAACAACCAAACTACATCCTAACATTGAATCACTAACCCCCTGGTACCATAAAAGAACATTAAGCCAACTAAGCGCACTTTATACTCGGATTGATAATATCGAGCACGAGCTAACAAAAAACATATTGCAGCTTATTTTCATAAGTATTTCAATGGCATCTTCCGGCCACAAAACAGGGCGGCCATATACATATTATGCAGATAATGTAAAACCCAAAGCCCTCGAAGAGAAGGATGCATATACATTATTTAAGCGTCGTCTAAAAAAATTTTTAAACGAGTATAAAAATAGCCTGCACTGCACCAATAACACTCTCGACTGGAATGTATTTAATGGCGATAGCCGCCAACTCTCAAACCAAGTGCAAACACCCGTTGACTTAATAGTTACATCCCCGCCGTATCTCGGCGTCACTGACTACACAATGGCATTTCGCTTGGGGAAACTTTGGCTTGATTTTGGCAACCCACTAGAGTCAATAAAGACAAGTGAGATTGGTGCTCGCTGGCGAAGAAAGAGGTCTGACGAAACAACAAGCTATCTCCGTGACATGGAAAAATGTTTCTCGGAAATGACTCTCTGTCTAAAGCCTAATAAATATCTCTGCATTGTAATTGGTGAGTCAAAAAAGAACTCTGAAAAAATCAACAATCATTTACTGTCATACATTGAAGAAAAACTAGGGCTTACCCTTGTCCACTCTACATCAAGACAAATAAGTCAAAAATTCTTCCGTCACCCAAACGGTGGCGTTGACACAGAAGAAATCTACATATTCCAAAAACAATATTAATAGAGAACAGTCATGGATAACTATTTAGCAATCATACCCAATGCAATCGATCCGTATGGCTATGAGACCGTACCTATACTTGCCTACCCTGAAGGGTTTAAATATCGCTTTAGATATGATGAAGAATGGGTAGAAAACACGCTTCTGCATCAAACAGACATAATTAACAAACCCGGCTACATTATTTTAAGAGACTTTGAAAATGCAGTTCTCTACCCAATACGTTTTTTTAAGGTTGTTGACTTTAACAAAATAGGAAAAATCTTTTATATTGAAGTAAAACTTGGCAGCCTAGTATCGTATGACTCAGAAACACGTCACCGTCAAAATCAAATTAACGACTTCAATACAAAGTTCACAACCTTTCATGACACATTAATTACTAATAACGAACCCAACAAGAACATGTCCCCGTTGATGTTCCTAACTAATTTTCAAGTCACAATTTCAAACGGCCATAAAAACTCTAAACTAGACGAAGATATGCAGGACTGGGGGAATACCTTAGCATGCTTCAAAGATATTTCATTTTTTTCCGGCGTGCAATTTTTACGATTAATAAGCACGACACCACTGGATTCAAAGCGCGGAAAAGTTGACCAACATAATGGGCAATTAATCCTTCAAGAGGGCGCTGATTATAAACTGCAAGTCGCCCAAATAATCCCGAATTCACCAAAAAAACTACCCCCGCAATCAGACATAACAGTCAACACTGACAATCAATCAATCTGCACACTACTGGATGCCCAAAGAGCTGTAGGAAAGTACGACATTCTAACATTCCTAATTCGTGTCAATGATAACCGGCGCTCAACCGTAAGTTTTATAGATTTGAGATACAACCCAAACCCAGCGATACATGGACAAGGCGAGCCAAGACTATATATACCTGTAGAAATATCTGCATCAAGAAAAAATACTACACGAAACTCATTATTTCTAATATTCTTTTGTATCCTATACTTAGTGCCAAGTAGCACTACACTCATTCCATCATCATGGCTGACCATCTATGCAGAATTTGTACAAGACATTTCAATCATAGGAGTAACAATCTCACTCTTTTCATTGACAAGTGAACTGTCACGGATCTTAAAAAAGTGATAGTGATAGGAGTAAATGAAGGTAGCACCGAGCAAGGGCGTATTTTGCATGACGGCGGATGTGTACTTCTCCAAGATGGAAATATTCTTAGTGCAATTTCTGAAGAGAGACTAACTAGAGAAAAACGTTCTGGTGGATATAGTGCATCTTTTTCATTGCTAACTAAGAAACATAATATAGAGCCATGTGACGTTGATTTAATCGTAACCTCAACTTGCTGCTCAGAAGAAAAATGCTACCCATTTAGGCATCAAAAATATCAACAGAACCGCATCATATCCTGCAATCACCATTTATCGCATGCCTACAGCGCATTTTTCACATCACCTTTCAAACGGGCCTTAGTGATTGTAATTGATGCAGGCGGGAACATCCTAGATCCAGCCAATTCGACTGAATGGTGGAAATGCAAACGTGAACAGCATTCTTATTACATAGCCGATGATAATAACATTGAAGCAATTGGGAGTGATTTCGAAAAACCATACCAATCTGGAATTGGGGAACTGTACAGGGCATTCACATACTATCTCGGATGGCCATCTTCCCGGTTTTCTGGCAACACCATGGCACTCTCTGCATTTGGAAACACTGAGCACTACAAAGAGTTTAAAATATTCGAAGAACATGCAGACTCCCTCTGCTCTTCTGTCGTAAATAGCCCTAGCAACCCGATCAACATGATTGATCAACTATTAAACAAATACTCCATTAAGGCAACACCTCGAATATATCCAGAAAAATTTTCTTCTGAACATTATGACCTCGCCGCCTGGATTCAAACAGAAACAGAATCAGCACTGGTGAGCATAATAAATAGACTCATTAGTAACACAGGCATAAGGGACGTCTGTCTTGTTGGCGGTGTCGCGTATAATTGCAAATCTATAAACACTGTTCTTTATAAAAGCATGGCTAACAACATCTATGTTGGCCCTGTGTCTGGCGATCATGGGCAAGCCTTAGGCAACGCCATCTATGGTTATAAATTATTAAGGAGTGATTCAAGCAAGATTTCGGTAATCCCCCCTTACCTTGGCCCTTCAATTAACACCGATCATAACTATATTGAAAAGAACATTCGCAGATTACACCTTAAAATGGAGGCAACGAAAAGCCTTAGCATAACGAAAGACACTGCTGCTTTGATATCTGCAGGCAAAATAATTGGATGGTTTCAAGGAAAAAGCGAATTTGGCCCGCGCGCACTGGGCAATAGAAGCATCATCGCATCTCCGGATAGTCCTGATATCAAAAGCAGAATTAATAAAATTAAAGGCCGGGATGTATACATGCCAGTAGCCCCTGCCGTTATAGAGGAAGAGGTTTCAAACTACTTTTCAGCTGGCGCAACATCATACATGTCTGCTGCAGTTCAGGTCATTAACAACTCACACCAGTGGATACAGTCTGCATCTCACTTTGATCAGTCGGCTAGAGTGCAGATTGTAAGCAAGCTTAATAATCCAATTTTCTATGACCTGATTAAACAGTTTCACAAAACGACAAGCATTCCTCTGGTACTTAATACTTCATTTAATGGAGCAGGCGAGCCTATAGTTGAAAATATCACTGATGCACTTGAAGCATTCCATAAGCTTGACTTAGATTATCTTGTCATTAATGAAACGATAATCTCAAAGAAACACGTTAAACGAACATTCAAATCCAATATCAATAAAATTGTAAATAGCGAATGTACGATCAAGCATTTGGCTGATAGCTTACCCGAACAATACCCAAACTTAACCGTTACTGCACGAGAGCGATTTTTACTTCTAGACAAATATATCGAGTGGATAAAAAAGGGAAAAAAAATAACTACTATTAGGTACAAAAAGGGTGCTATAGACCGTCCTGAAGCAATTTGCCTACCCTTACATGCAACAAACGACTTCAGTCAGGAATACAGCCATGTGGCAGGACGCTTACTGATAACAGGATATGAATTAAAACCATTTGGTTCGCTTACGAACCGTGATGCAATGAACGATGGCTTTTCCGGCATCACAGAACTGCATATGACCTTGCAGGATATCTATGGCCCAATTGAAAACCATGAATTAATATCCGTTTATACGATAGAGCTCATTGAAGAAAACTCTTAATCAACAAACCGCCTCTGCTTATAATACTTATTAGGCCTAATGTGGTGGTAATGGTAAAACACTCCCACACCCAAGCTACTTTCATTCAATGACTAAGGCACTCCACTACGTAAGCTAAACTAGATCGGAAAAAAAACTGACAGCTTTATACTAATTACAAGAAATAGCTTACCTGGACAATACTGACTATTGTAGATGCGTGCTACAAAAGCACAAACATACACCCACACCCGTCTACATTGTGTCTACATAAAAAATCCCGCCAAAGCGGAATTATCGTAAGTCTTTGAAAAATATGGAGCTGGCGACAGGAGTCGAACCCGCGACCTGCTGATTACAAATCAGCTGCTCTACCAACTGAGCTACGCCAGCCAAAAACGAGGGCCTATT
>JAPHUG010000301.1 GCA_026197195.1 Sedimenticola sp. | reverse complement strand
TTGCCACGCACCGTCTCTATATAGCCATGCTGACCCAAGTGGTAAACCACTTTCATTAGATGATTTTTTGAGATGGCATAGACATCGGCCAATTCTCCAATCGTGGCCATCTCCCCGGGACGAAGTCCGATATAGATGAG
This sequence comes from Sedimenticola sp., assembly GCA_026197195.1. Classification (GTDB taxonomy): domain Bacteria; phylum Pseudomonadota; class Gammaproteobacteria; order Chromatiales; family Chromatiaceae; genus Sedimenticola. The sequence goes on along the minus strand of JAPHUG010000301.1, from coordinate 2,371 downwards.
TACGCGAATGGTGTAGTCAGAAAAGGTGGTGAGTCGCATTGTAAATCCCATGTTATTAAGAAGTATTTAATATATTGATTATCTCTTATGCGCATGCTATATAAAAGAAGTATATTATATAGTTGTTAATGTTCAAGTGATTTAAAAAGGAGTTCCACATCATGCCAAGTCCACGCTATCCGGTTGTATTGAAGAGGAAGCGAACACTCTCACCAGGGACCCTTGAGCTGACCTATGAGCGTGAAGATGGTGGCATTATCAGCTATCTGCCTGGGCAGTTCTTCTCGCTTGATTTTAACCTTCAGGGTGAAGAGAAAAGCCGAAGCTACAGTGCCGCAGGTCGCATAGATGATCTTAAACAAAACCGGGAGTTCAACTTTGCGATTACGGCAGTCTCTAATGGAGCTGCATCAGACTATTTTTTTAACGCACAACCCGGTGATTTGATAAAAATGAGTGGACCCTTTGGGGCGCTGACGCTACCAGGGTCAGACCCGGAGCGGTATCTGCTGATCGCCACAGGGACCGGGGTGGCACCTTATAGGGCCATGCTGCCCGAACTTGAGCGACGTATGCAACTGAATCACGAGCTACAGGTGGCGCTGGTGATGGGGGTGAGAACACCAGAAGAGTTGATTTATGGTGAGGAGTTTATTGACCTGGCCAATGTAAACCCTAATTTCAGTTTTCATGCCTGCTACAGTCGTGAGATGCCAGAGCTGCCCAGTGCCCATGAGAACGCAGGGCGGGTCGATGTCCTGTATGAGAGGCTCAAGCCTCATCCTGAAAAGGACTGGGTTTATCTGTGTGGCAATCCCGATATGGTGGATGACTCCGTTGCCTGGTTTACAGAAAGGGCATTTACGGCAAAAAACCTGAAGCGTGAAAAGTATAAATTTTCAACTTTTTAAATTGGCAGCATTGCAGAGTGGATCAGGTAGGGCTAATTATTTGGATCATGAGTTCGGTGCAACATGTGACGGGTTAACAGGTACAGTAAAAAGGATTCATAAACAGCTGCCGTAAAGATCACACCCATGGTAATCCAGACAGTATGCTCGGTTGATAGATAGCCCTGATTATGTAAGAAATAGATCGGCGACAGTATGATCAGTGAGACTGCCAGAGAGACCCAAAGCATGTGATAACTGTAAGGTAGCCTGTTCCTTCTGATGATGTAGTCTTTCATCTAAACAACTCCATTGCTTGATGTTAAACCACACAAAAAACCTGCTAATGTGATGCCTTTGTTTATAGTCCCTGGCTGTGATAAGTCAAGGTTATAGCGTCAATTAAGAATGAAAGACGGGTGAATGGCTGGCGGCATGTTTCAGATCAGTCTGGTAATAATCATTATTTAACAGCCGTTTAGTGTTCGTCTTACCGATTTCTCAGTGCGACTCTTTTTCTCGTAGTCGTTTTATCTGAAAGAGTACGTTGCGTTCCTCCTCTTCCAGTACGGATTCGATATAGCGAATCGTTGCGCGATAGCGGGGGATGATGTTGTACTTGAGTGCATTGACCCGTTTCTGTGCCTTGCGTTGTTCTGCCATCAGGCGACTCAGGGCCATTTCTGATTCACCCAGGCGAGTGAGCATCTCGGCCGCTTCGGTTAAACCTTTGCGGGTTTCGTCGAAGCTGGTGTCGGTCCCCAGCAGTCCAACCGGTTCCATCTCCTGGCGTTCAGTCGATATAGCCGGGTATTCCACCCCCATGCTGCGTTTCGGAATAATATTGATCTGTAGTGTCGGTGTAATACCCAACCCGGCTTGTTGCAACGCCCGGCTACCCATGCGCAGATGCGCTATACCCAGCCAGTGATAGGCCTCTTTAATAGCGGCATGGGTCTCTTTTCTGAGTTTCTGATATTCACCTACCCGTTCATAGACCAGCCGGGTCAGTAATTCTCGCTTTCGTTCCAGCAGGGCATGACCATCCTCAAGAAACCGCACCTGCTTTTTCATCTCAAGCAGGGTGTTTTTTGTGGGTGGCACTTTGATCAGCTGCTGGGTCATGGGTTCAGGTCACTCCACACTACTCGGCCGACCGATGGTATTTCGCCAGATCGGTCTCCTGCACACGAGTCAGCATATCTTTTGGGAACATGCTTAGCAGCTCCCAGGCCAGGTTGAGGGTCTCGATAATGGAGCGGTCTTCATCTTCGCCCTGGCCAACAAACTGACTATCAAAGGCCTCGGCAAATTTCAGATAGCGGCGGTCCCGTTCAGACAGCTCTTCCGCGCCGATAATCGCCGCCAGGTTACGGGTCTCCAGTGCCTTGGCGTACATGGCATAGAGCTGGTTGGCCACCCGGGGATGATCCTCCCGGGTATCGTCCTTACCAATGCCATCTTTCATCAGACGGGAGAGC
>JAPHUG010000077.1 GCA_026197195.1 Sedimenticola sp. | reverse complement strand
CCTTTAATTGATTCAGTTTTTTCTTTATAGGTAGCAATTTTATCAAGTAAGTTTTCGAGGACACCCGCTGCCTCGCCAGCCTGTACAAGATTGCAAAAAAGATCATCGAAGTATAGTGGATGTTTAGCCAGAGCCTCGGCTAAGGCTGTGCCCCCTTCCACATCGGCTTTGATGGAGAGTATGAGGTCTTGCATTGAAGGGTTATTATGGCCTTTCCCCACGATATCAAAAGCCTGAACCAGAGGTACCCCTGCTTCCATCATAGTTGAAAGTTGACGGGCAAATATGGCGATGTCACCAGGGGTGATTTTTTGTTTCTTATTAAAGATCGATGTTGCTTTTTTCTTTACTTTTAGAGGATTAATGCCTTGGCGCCTGAGGTCTGCCCTTACTAGTGCGATAGAGGCGGCTCTAGATTCACCTTTTATTCGCTTGCCATGCTTATCAGCACCTTCCCAGGTGAATATATAGGCTTTTTCAGCCTTAGGTGCCTTTTTTGCGGTTGTTGCAGTGGCCATATCCGTTAATCCTTGGTAACCCTGTTGATATCTTCCAGGCTTGTGACGCCAGCCCTAACTTTGTTTAAACCAGCTTCCCTCAGGGTGAGTATGCCCTCTTTCTTGGATTGCTCTTCAAGCTGCAGAGAATTGCCGCCCTCCATAACCAGCTTTTCCATTTCTGAAGAGATTGGCATAATCTGAAATATACCAACTCGCCCCTTATAGCCGTTGGTACAGCGGTCACATCCTACGGCTTTATATATGGTTAGTTCTTTTATTTCTTCCTCTTTAAAACCCTCTTCGATTAGGGCTTCTTTGGGTAGATCATCTTCCACTTTACAGTGTTCACACAACCTTCTGGCGAGTCGTTGGGCCATAATCAATATAACTGAAGATGCAATGTTGAAGGGAGGTATGCCCATATTGGCTAGTCGGGTGAGTGTCTGAGGTGCGTCATTGGTGTGCAGGGTTGATAAAACCAAATGTCCCGTTTGAGCGGCTTTAACAGCGATCTCAGCTGTTTCCAAGTCGCGTATTTCGCCCACCATCACAATATCGGGGTCTTGTCTAAGGAAGGCGCGTAGCGCCTCTGCAAATGTCAGTCCTGTTTTGACATTGACATTGACCTGGTTGATGCCTGCAACTTGTATTTCAACAGGGTCTTCGGCGGTGGATATATTGACATCCTCACTGTTAAGCATATTAAGGCCGGTATAGAGTGAAACCGTTTTACCACTGCCTGTAGGTCCTGTTACCAGGATCATGCCGTAGGGTTTCTTGAGTGCAGTTTCAAACATCTTTTTCTGAACAGGATCAAACCCAAGTGCCTCAATACCGAGTTGTGCGCTGGCAGGGTCAAGTATTCGAAGGACTACTTTTTCTCCATAGAGTGTAGGGCAAGTGTTTACACGGAAATCAATAGACCGGTTCCGTGAGAGTTTCATTTTAATTCGGCCGTCCTGGGGAACTCGTCGCTCTGCAATGTTCATTCTCGACATTACCTTAAGGCGTGCGATAAGTCGTGATGCAATATTGACGGGAGGGGATGCCACTTCATGGAGCATGCCGTCCTGCCTCAGCCTGACGCGAAATGACTTCTCATAGGGCTCGAAGTGAATGTCTGATGCACCGCTATTGATAGCATCTAGGAGCATTTTGTTAACAAAGCGGACAACAGGCGCATCATCGACATCCAGGTCACCTTCCTTTTTGTGGGCATCAGGGTCTTCTGCTGAGATGTCGAGATTGTCCAAGTCTGCATCAAGTAGATCAGACATGCTGGTGTCATTGGCATCCAATGATGCTTCAATGGCCCTGACCAGTTTCTCCTCTTCGACAACGATGGCTTCGATGGCAAGCCCTGTGTGAAACTTTATTTCATCCAGACCTTGAATGTTTGTAGGGTCTGATACGGCTAGAAAAAGGCGGTTTCCTCGTCTGAAAATAGGGAGTGCATGATGATTGCGGATGAGTTTTTCATCCACCAACCCTATTGGGGCATTGGAGATATCAAGGGCCTCAAGTTCGAAAAGTGGTACGCCAAATTCTTGTGATGCAGAAAGTGCAATGCTGGCACTATCGAGAATTTTACTTTCAACGAGATAGGATACAAACTGCTGCCGTTTCTTTAGGGCCTCAGAAATGGAGTTTTCCGCAGTCTCCTCAGAAAGCAGCTGATCGGCCACAAGCCGTCTTGGGAGTCCACTCAATGCCATGTTCTGAGTTGCTGTAGTCATGTGAATCGATATGCTTGATATTTAAGGGTTATTGTCCGAATAGCATACTAACAGCTCCGGAAACCAGCCAGCTATACCTTAGCGGCTGTTTTCGTAAATGCTGAACAGTTTCGTTAACTTATGTGACGTTAGTGTTTAATAACCAATTATTGCATATTTTTCAAGTTAATTGTGCTAATTACTTTGTAACTAATTGTTTTTTAT
>JAPHUG010000214.1 GCA_026197195.1 Sedimenticola sp. | reverse complement strand
TGGATTGTGCTGGCTACCTGGGGCGGGGCACTGTTCCTGTTTTTCTATGGACTACAGTCTTTCTACTCAGCCTTCAAACGAAATGTGATGATGCAGACCGGTCCTGGCGTTGCTATGTCGGTGCGGCGCGCTGTTCTCATCACGCTGGGCCTTACCTTACTCAATCCCCATGTCTACCTTGATACGGTGGTGCTGCTGGGATCGATCAGTGGGCTCTATGCAGGGGTTGAACGACTTGCGTTTGCGGCGGGTGCCATAACCGCCTCTATCGGCTGGTTCTCTCTGTTGGTACTTATGGGTAAGCCATTGCGTCGTCTTTTTTCGACAGTGCGTGCCTGGAGGGTGTTGGATACCCTGGTAGGGATGACCCTGTGGGGCGTTGCTGGGTCGCTTCTGCTGGTTTGAAATAGCTGGGATATACCTGGTGCCAGGGGTGTTCATTCCAGCTTCGGGGTCTGCTCTATAATAAGCCTGTAAGCCCGTCCGCATTTATCTCTTTGGAAACGGCACTGATAACTGGCTTTTCCGAAAGTAGCCTGAGAACAAGCATTAGCTTGTTCTCAGGCTTACCCATGACATAGCTGATCTGCTCTTTCCGGATGGCGATAAACACACCCCCACCCATGGTCTAGCAGCTATAGGTGAGGGATTTAGGTGTGTCCTCTATTGACGGTTCTTAAATACTAGTGCTGCTATTTAAAGTCCGATGAAATCCAATTAGGCCTGCGATCATCAGCAACAGCGTCGTTGGGGTAGGTATTGGGCTTCCAGGGTTTTGTGTTGAAGCTACAGCTGAGACTGAGAGGCCAGTAAGATTGATGCCAATACTAGCGCCAAAACCTGATCCGTTCTTAAAGGTCATACCCCAATTGGTGTTATTGGCATTGTCAAAATCGCTCAAGCTCAAGGAAGTTGGGAGCTGATTTGACGTAATGAGGTCACTACGTAAGCTAGTAAGGTTTATTAAAATACTTGTAATCACAATATCGCCAAGTGCATTATCTCCACTAAAAGTGAGGTCTGTATCAAGAGGGGTTAAATCCATATCATTTGCAGTATCGTAAGCAAAGGGATTGTCGTTAGACTCCCAGAGACGGAAAGTATAGCCATAATTAATTAAGTCTCTAACCATGAATTGGCCAAATTGGCCAAATTGGCCTGTAGCAGTACCGCTATAGCCAGAGTATGTATTAGAAGTTGTAGCAAGAGAGAGTGAAGAAAAGGCGTTGTCGTGGACCCTATAGTTTGGATTGTTATTTAAGTTATAAGACGGCGTTGATTCATCATAGCGCAAGGTCATATTAACCGTATCGCCTATAGCAAAGTATTGGCAAATAATAAGCCCGGGGCCATTCTGATTGTTGGGGCATGTGCCATTAGTCTGGTTTGTAGAAACAGTTCCGGTAAAATTTATGTCATAAAGAGTTGCAGAAGCTGATTGGCTTAATGTCACTAAAAGCAAAAAAAACAGTAGTATTGGTTCGCGTTTCATTTATTAACATTCCATTAAAGTTTAGAATCCACCTTCGGTCGCAAAGGCAATAATCGAGCCAGTCTACTAACTAATTGTTATTTATTGATTATTATTTGTGGGTGACCCTGTTCAAGGTACAAGTTGTAAAAAAAACTGTCATATTATGATCTGAAATTACTAAACCGCAGATCTATAAACCATGCCCGAAATCCTGATTGGCCACTCTGCTATGCTCTTTGTACATGGTAGATATTGGTCGTCGCCAGGTTGTCAAGGTTCTCGGTAAACGCGCAGCGTGAACCCTCAACCTTAACTGAAAGAATAGAAAACTTTATTGGGTGGCTGTTTGTCGAGGCTAATTAGTAAGCTTTCCTGAACTTATATAACCAATTGGAAGTTGTCGTTATCATTTAATCCATCTTGTTCCCAATACAATTTCCGTATTGGTGGATTTGGAGGTAGTGTTGTAGGCAATAAAAAACCAGCTAACTCATTGAATTAGCTGGCTTGTATTTGGTACTCCCTAGGGGACTCGAACCCCTGTTGCCGCCGTGAGAGGGCGGAGTCCTAGGCCACTAGACGAAGGGAGCAGTGCGCTCAGGCCGGTGTATTATACTCAGGTGTTGTTTTGGCTCAAGTCGTTATTACCATTTTTTTTACACCCATGATTCTGTACACTCTGGGCGCAGCATTTTTTTGATGTAAATAAGGAATAAATAAAATAGCTACGCCGAATATCATCTCCCGCTCTGATCATAATATCTCCAGGGCCAATATCAGCGAACATGCCACTAAGGTATTGTATCGACTCAAAAATGCCGGCTACCAATCCTACCTTGTGGGCGGGGGGGTACGTGATCTGTTGCTGGGTCGAGAGCCAAAGGATTTCGATGTGGCTACCGATGCCACACCGGAACAGGTTAAGGAGGTTTTCCGCAATTGTCGCCTGATTGGCCGCCGTTTCAGGCTGGCTCATGTCCATTTTGGGCGGGATATCATCGAAGTAGCCACGTTCCGCAGCATGCAGGACGAGTCTAAAGGTGACCGGGAGACAGAGAATGGCATGCTGGTGCGGGATAATATCTATGGCACCATCGAAGAAGATGCCCTGCGACGGGATTTCACCATTAATGCCCTCTACTACAATATTGATGATTTCTCTGTAGTGGATTATGCCGGCGGCCTGGAAGATCTCAGGGCCGGCACTTTGCGGCTGCTGGGTGATCCTGAGACCCGTTATCGGGAAGACCCTGTCCGGATGCTCCGGGCGGTTCGGTTTGCTGCAAAGCTCGGCTTCATTATCAATCCAGCCTGTGAAAAGCCGCTGTTGGAGTTGGGCAGTCTGCTACAGAGCGTGCCCGCTGCCCGTCTGTTTGAAGAGGTGCTGAAGCTGTTCATGGCGGGTGTCGCGCTAGAGACCTTTGAGAAGCTTCGCCATTATGGCCTGTTTGGTGAGCTTTTCCCGCAAACGGAAGAGAGCCTCAGTCATGAAGATCATGAATTTCCCATTACCTTTGTTAATCGTGGGCTGAAGAACACCGATATCCGCATTAGCGAAGGAAAACCGGTCACGCCTGCGTTTCTGTTTGCGGTGTTGCTATGGGAGCCTGTCAGGCTGTTGGCCAAACGGTTGAGAGATGCCGGGGAGTCACCACTACAGGCAATGCAAGAGGCGGGTACGGAAGTCCTGATGGATCAATTGAACCAGGTCTCGATACCCAAGCGTTTCAGCATACCGATGCGGGAAATCTGGAGCCTGCAGCACCGCTTTGAACAGCGCGCGGGTAAGCGCCCCCACCGGCTTTTGACCCACCCACGGTTTCGTGCTGCATACGATTTCCTATTACTGCGCGCCGAATCGGGAGAGGCTGATCAGGAGCTGGCAGAGTGGTGGACTCGTTTTCAGGAGACTGAAGGTGAAGAGCGCAGTCAGTTGATACGCCAGGCTGCCGGTGCGGGTGATAAGCCGCGTCGTCGCAGAAGACGCAGAAGACGTTCTTCCAAACCGGCCGATTCAGAATAAACTCATCATCATGTATAGCACCAAAAACAAGGGGCCGGTAACGGCCTATATTGGATTGGGTAGTAATCTGGATAATCCTGTTCAGCACGTGCAAACAGCCTTGGATGAACTCAGGCAGCTCCCTGATAGCCGCCTGATTTCCTGCTCCAGTCTTTATCGTAGTCCTCCTATGGGGCCGGCGGATCAGCCTGATTACATCAATGCTGCGGCGGCGCTGGAAACCTCACTCAATCCCCATCGGTTACTTACTGAACTTCAGTCGATTGAACAGCAGCACGGCCGCAAACGGGAGCGACGCTGGGGTGCCCGTACCCTGGATCTGGACCTACTTGTGTATGGTGAAAGTCAATTATCGGATGAGGAGCTGACCGTTCCACATCCCGGATTGGCGGAACGAGCCTTTGTGCTCTATCCGTTGCAGGAGATTGCCAATACACTGATGATTCCTGGTTTGGGCGCTATACAGTCACTGGTTGCTGAGTGTCCTCTGAACGGGTTGGAGAAGCTGTGAGCGACTCAGCGACCAGACCGCCAAGCTATATCGTGGTCGAGGGACCGATCGGTGTGGGGAAGACCAGCCTGGTAAACCGCTTGGCGGTGAGTTTTTCGGCGGAAACACTCCTTGAAGCGGTTGACGAGAATCCTTTTTTGGATCGTTTTTACAACGATGGCAAGCGTGCGGCCTTCCCGACCCAGCTCTTTTTTCTATTTCAACGTAGCGAACAATTACAGGGATTGCGACAGCGGGATATGTTCAAAACGGCCCTGGTAGCTGATTACATGCTGGAAAAGGATCGGCTATTTGCGGGTATTAACCTGGATAGTGAAGAGTTGAAGCTATACGAACAGGTCTATGCCGGTCTCACCATGGAGGCGCCGTCCCCTGATCTGGTTGTCTATCTACAGGCGCCAATAGAGGTGCTTATGGAGCGGATACGAAAGCGCGGACGTCCGCAGGAGCGCCGGCTGGATGCCCAGTATCTCAAGCGTTTGAGCGACGCCTATACAGATTTCTTCTACCATTATGACAAGTCGCCTTTGTTGATAATCAATGCGGCAGAAATCAACCCGGTTGAGCGTGAAAAAGACTACCAGCTGCTGCTGGAACAGATCTGTACGGTAGGTACTGGAAAACATTATTTCAATCCGGCACCACTCTTGTTGTAATATTGCACTGCACAAAACGGTTATCCGATTCCGACTAACAGTGGAAAAAGAGAAAACGGGGTAAAAAAGTTATGTCCCATGTAACAACCGCGACATTGATACAGATGAAGCAACAGCATGAAAAGATTGCTGTTTTAACCAGTTACGATGCCAGTTTTACCAGCCTCATTGAAGATGCCGGTGTGGAGGTCATCCTGGTGGGCGATTCGCTCGGAATGGTGATTCAGGGACAGGAGAGCACCTTGCCAGTGGATGTGGAAGAGATTGTCTACCATACCCAATGTGTTGCCAGGGGACGTCGAAAAGCGCTTTTAATTGCTGATATGCCCTTTATGAGCTACAGCTCAGCCGAACAGGCCCTGGGTACCGCAGGCCGCTTGATGAAAGATGGGGGTGCCCATATGGTCAAGCTTGAGGGCGGTGCTACTCAGCTGGAGACAGTACGTCAGCTCACAGCCAATGGTATCCCGGTCTGTGCCCATCTGGGCCTGCTACCCCAGTCGGTTCATAAACTGGGTGGTTATCGTGTACAGGGGCGGGATGATGAATCGGCCCGGATTATGAAAGAAGATGCACTGGCACTTGAGGCTGCAGGGGCTCAGATGTTGGTGCTGGAGTGTGTACCCACCCCGTTGGCCCGTGAGATCAGTGAATCACTGACTATTCCCGTTATAGGCATTGGTGCCGGCCCCGGGTGTGATGGCCAGGTCCTGGTGATCTACGACATGCTCGGTATTACGCCACGGCAGAGTCCTAAATTTGTTAAGAACTTTCTTGTCGATGCCTCATCCATAGCCGAGGCGATCGCTCATTATGTCAAAGCAGTGAAAGAGGGAACATTTCCGGCTGAGGAGCACAGCTTTAAATGATTACCGTTGAAACTGTTACAGACCTGCGCCATTCAGTAGCCGGTTGGCGTGCGGCCGGACAGCGTGTGGCACTGGTGCCGACGATGGGGAATCTGCATGAGGGGCACCTGGATCTGGTTCGCAAGGCGCGCTCATTAGCCGACCGGGTGGTTGTTTCCATCTTTGTCAATCCACTGCAATTTGGTGAAGGGGAGGACTTTGCTTCATACCCTCGTACCCTGATTGATGACTCAGACAAGCTGATCAGCGTGGGCACCGATCTGCTGTTTACCCCGACAGTGACCGAGATGTACCATCGGCCACAGGCGATACAGACCAAGGTCGAAGTGCCCGGTCTGTCTGATCTGTTTTGTGGGGCCTCCCGTCCCGGACACTTTGTTGGAGTGGCAACGGTTGTCTGTAAGTTGTTCAATATGGCGCAACCCGATGTAGCGCTGTTTGGTGAGAAGGACTATCAGCAGTTGATGGTTATTCGCCAGATGGTGCAGGACCTCTCACTTCCCATCGAGATTTTGGGTCTTCCCACGGTCCGGGAAGTGGATGGATTGGCCCGCAGTTCTCGCAATGGCTATCTTACCGATGCGGAACGTTCCATTGCACCAGCCCTCTATCAACAGCTGCAACGGAGTGTTGAAGCACTTCGAAAAGGCAACTTTGTCATCGCCTCTCTTGAACAGCAGGCGATGGCCCGATTGGAATCAGAAGGCTTTACGCCCGATTATTACGCCATTCGCAGAGCTGAAGATCTGGCCGAACCCACTGCTGATGATAAGTCGTTGGTGATCTTGGCCGCGGCCTATCTGGGCAAGGCCCGCTTGATTGATAACATACAGATCACCCTGGAATAATCCGCCGTAACTTTGCTATGAGTTGGACAGGATGGCTACTCATTACTTCCCACCCGTTTCGTCCATTCTGGAACCTTGACTCGGTGCACTAGTATCCCGTTTTCCGTCTCCCGACCTGATCTGCTGCTCACTCTAGGGTGTCCACTTTAGACAGTGACACCACATAGAGGTACTATTTAGACCCTCCAAGGTTGTTGATTCAAAAAGGGAACTGTAGACCATGTGGCGTTCGTTTTTTTTCATTCTGTTTCTATTTGTCAGCGTTAGTCAGCCGGTTTTCTCTCAGGAAAAAGGCGAGACCGATGAAGAGGCGAAACAACGTAAGGCACCACCCTCTACCCTGGTCTCTCCCCGCGCTACCATGGAGACCTTTCTCCATGCCATGAACGATATCAAACGGGGTGACCCGGAACGGATTAATGATGCACTCACCACGCTGGACCTGTCAGGTGTCAATCAACTGGTGCGTAAAGAGCGCGGCAGAGATCTGGCCTGGATGCTGCTTGAGGTGATGGATCGTACCCGGGTGGTGGACACCAACCGGGTGCCAGCACGTACCAGTGGAAAGCCCTATGTCTTTGCCAACTATAAGAGCGGAACGATCAGGATTGCGCCGATAGAGGATGGGCGCTGGCTGTTTGATCAGGAAGGCATTGCAAAACTGCCTCTGATACTTGATGAGCTGGCGACCAAAAAGAGAGTCAAAAGTGATGAGAGTGAAAAGAATTATCTCCCCCTGCATCTCCGCATAAGGCAACAGATTCCAGAGCGCTTCAAACAGCGTGATTTCCTGCTGGAAAACTGGCAATGGTTTGGGATACTTCTGATCATTCTCATCGGTGTTGTGGCTGACAAGCTCATCTCCCTGTTTTTACGCAGTGTTGTTCGAAGCTGGAAGAGCCGTTCCAGTAATGATGAACTCAAAGCGCTCTCTGACCAGGTGTTGCGACCACTCGGGCTGATGGTCATGGCCGTGATCTGGTGGATAGGTATTAATCTGTTGGGCCTTGGTGAGGACTCTCTCCTTATTCTCCTGGTGGCGGTTAAATTCCTGGCCAGTTTGTCGGGGGTCTGGGCTGCCTACCGATTAGTGGACATAGTGGCCATCTACCTGATGCGTCGGGCATTGACTACTGATAACAAAATGGATGATGCACTGGTACCGCTGATTCCAAAAACGCTCAAGATATTCATCACAGTTATCGGCTTTGTGTTTATCGCCGACAATATCAATGTTGATATCTCCAGTCTGTTGGCCGGTCTTGGCCTGGGCGGCTTGGCCTTTGCCTTGGCCGCCAAGGATATGGTGCAGAACCTGTTCGGTTCGGTTACGGTTCTGATGGATCGTACATTCTCTGTCGGTGACTGGGTTATCGTCGGTTCGGTAGAAGGCTCGGTAGAGCGTATCGGCTTTCGCAGTACCCGCATCCGTACCTTCTACAACTCTGTTGTTACCGTACCCAATTCCAAATTCATAACGGCTGATGTCGATAACATGGGGGAACGCCGTTTTAGACGCCTCTCCTGTAAACTCTCATTGACCTATGACACGCCACCGGATCGCATTGAAGCGTTTTGTGAGGGTATACGGGAACTGATTCGCCAACACCCCTACATGCGAAAAGATTACTATCAAGTCTATCTCAATGAGTTTGCTGCCTCATCGTTGAATGTACTGCTTTATGTGTTTTGGGAAACGCCTGAATGGAATACTGAGCTACGGGAACGCCACCGTTTTTTACTGGATATTTTACGTTTAGCGAAGCGATTAGGTGTTGAGTTTGCCTTTCCAACCCAGACACTCTACATGCGATCTGAGGAGTTTGAAGGATCGCAGGCTGAATCAATGGAACAGAAACAGGCTCAGGATCTGGGGCGAAAAGAGGCGATTGCCATTGTCTCTGAAAGTACCGGCCTGGGCGTGAAGCCGGATCCTGTCGTCTTTCCTCCCGCATCATGAAGCAGATGGACCGCTATCAGTGGATTGCCGCAGGAGTGCTGTTCTGGAGTACCTTGCTCTCTGCCGCACAGAACCCGATACAGTCAGGCTATGAGGCGTTTGAAAAAAAGCAGTGGCGCGATGCCTATGAATACTGGGTGCCGGAGGCGGATAAAGGTGATGCGCGGGCACAGTACTACCTCAGTGTGCTTTTCTCCAAGGGACTGGGTGTCGAGAAGAGTGAAGAGACGGCATTGACCTTTTTGACACTGGCTGCGGAAGGCGGGTTTGCGCCTGCACAGTATCAGCTGGGCAATAATTATCAACACGGAGAACTGATAGAGCAGGATGCTGATCGTGCATTGTACTGGTGGAAAAAGGCAGCAGAGCGTGAGTATGTTCACGCACAGTTGAAAATGGGTGCCTTGTACTATCTTGGACGGGGTGTTGAACAAGACCTTGATAAGGCCACGGAATGGTATCGTCTGGCAGCAAAAAAGGGTTCACCCCAGGCTATGGAGACACTGAGTCGTTTAGGCATCAGTAATGTCGAAGAGCCATTGGCTGAGGTGTTGTCGTTCAGTATTGCATCTGAAATTTTACAAAATACAGTCAGTCCTGGTGCCTTGATTACAACGTTTCCAGATGACTTGACTCACTACGGCCTTGTGAGTGAAACGGGTCATGATCAGGTGGTTAGCAAGACCAGTTACAGACTTCAGTCAAAACGGGTGCAAGAGACCGATAACGCCGTAATAGGGGGTGGGGCTGAGCAGAGGGAACCGGAGCGTTCAGACGACCAGCGTCACTCCAGCAAACGTGAATCTGATCTGAATGACATGGCCTGGATTGAGCGTCAACCGGATGACTATTTTACCTTGCAACTATTCAGCAGCGATAAACAGGCGAGCGCGGAACGGGTTGCGCTGGGCCTTAAAAGTGATTGGCACGTTACGCTGTTTCCTTTTGGACGTTACGGTTATCGATGGTACGGCGTATTGGCTGGCAGTTTCGAAACCATGGAACAAGCCATTCAAGCCAAGAAGGTAATCCTGGACAATAACAAGCTGGAACCACCCTGGATTAGACGGTTTCGCAGTATTAGAAAAAAGGACGAAGCGTCTCAGTAATCGAGCGAAACGGGTGTATGGTTTCAGGCTTGGGGGCTGTTTGTCAGAGCCCTCCCATGCAGAGATACTTCATCTCAATAAAATCATCCATACCATAACGTGAACCCTCACGGCCAATGCCCGACTCCTTGATACCACCAAATGGGGCGACTGCGGTGGATATGATCCCTTCGTTAATGCCCACCATGCCGGTTTCCAAGGCCTCGGCCACACGCCAGACACGGCCTATATCCCGGGCGTAGAAGTAAGAGGCGAGGCCAAACGGTGTGTCATTGGCCATGGCGATGCCTTCGGCCTCTGTTTTGAATTTAAACAGGGGGGCAACAGGTCCAAAGGTCTCCTCGCAGGCAATCTGCATAGTATGGGAGACATCAGCCAGAATCGTTGGTTGATAGAACGTGCCACCTAACGCATGAAGCTGTCCGCCCGTTAATAATCGAGCACCTTTACTCACGGCATCATCGACCTGTCGTTGCACTTTATCGACAGCGGCCTGATTGATCAGTGGCCCCTGCTGGCTCTCACTGCTCAATGCGGGACCCACCTCAAGTTTGGCTACCGCAGCTGAAAGCTTTTCGGCAAACTCATCATAGACTTGCTCTTGTACCAGGAAACGATTGGTGCAGACACAGGTCTGCCCACTGTTACGATATTTCGAGGCCAGCGCACCTGCTACGGCGGCATCAATATCGGCATCGTCAAAGACCAGGAAGGGGGCATTCCCACCCAGTTCCAGCGAAACTTTTTTTACCGTGTTGGCACACTGGGACATCAGCAACTTGCCAACGGCAGTGGAACCGGTGAAAGAGAGTTTTCTAATGGTCGGGTGTGCAGTCAGTACGCTACCCACACTGACCGCATCATCTGTCGGTAGGACGTTGAATACGCCCGGTGGAATACCCGCTTGTTCAGCCAGGGCTGCCAGTGCCAAGGCCGAGAGCGGGGTGTCCGGGGCCGGTTTGACAATGACCGTACAGCCCGCAGCCAGGGCCGGGGCGCATTTGCGTGTAATCATGGCATTGGGGAAGTTCCAGGGGGTTATGGCGGCCACCACACCAATGGGTTGCTTGATGACAACAAAGCGCTTGTCGGATGCATGAGCGGGTATGACATCACCGTAGACCCGCTTTGCCTCCTCGGCAAACCACTCGATAAAGCTGGCACCATATGCGATTTCACCCCGGCTCTCTAGCATGGGTTTACCCTGTTCCAAACTCAACAGCTGGGCGAGCGCCTCCTGATTGTCCATGATCAGTTCAAACCAGCGTCTTAACAGGTGACTCCTCTCCTGTGCCGTCCGTTTGCGCCAATCCTGGAATGCCACCCCGGCATATTCGATCGCACGCTGGGTCTCTTCAGCGCCTAATGAAGGAACCTCTGTAATCACGCTGTTGTCAGCGGGGTTGGTCACGGTGAAGGTCTTTCCGTTATCGGCAGAGATCCATTCGCCATTGATATAGGCCTGGTTTTTTAATAGGTGATTACTCATCGTCATAGGGCTGTCCGGGTGGGCTGCCTGTGGCTGCAGCATAGATTCAGGTCTTCGGAAACGTCTCTCGCCAAATATGGTGGCACTTATCTAAAAATGGATCAATGCCGAAAAATCAGGGGAATAGGGCTAATCTATCGTCAGGCTTGGCGCCGGGTTATCAATGGCTTTTTGATATGTTTCCAGGTAACCATGAGCTGTCTCAGAGCAGTGATAACTCTGGGCCATTCCCTGCATGGCGAGTTTTTCCCACCAGATTGCCGGTTTAGCACGGAACCTTTGTATCCTCTCCAACGCATGTCCAAGTGCACTCAGACTGTTTTCTTCATAGAGAAAGGCTGTTGCCGTACCGTTCAACAGGTTGGCCGGCGTGGCATCTGTCAGTAGCTCATTCAGGCTGGTGCTGGCCTGCGCCACAGGAATAGTGCCATAGCTTAAGGCAGACTGTGCCAGAAAGGGTGATGGGTAGATGGCGCCAGGTAACAGAAGGGCGTCACAACCGGCTAAAATGCGGTGCTTGACGGATTCATTGTTACTGATTTGAAGTTTTATAGTGGAAGCGGCACCTGTTTGATACGAGAGTAAGGGCTGCAGATGGCTGCCGGTTGACTCAGAAAAGAGGATGAAGGCCAGTGTCTCGGACTTTGCCACCTGTTCCAGCAGAGCCGCTACTGTTACCGCTTCTTCATGGGAACACTGTGAGGCGATATAACCTATTAGGAGCACCTTGTCATCAAGGTGCAGATCAAACTCAGACGTCAACCTTTGTCGGTTCATCTTCTTAAGCTGAAAAGATGAGCTGTCAAAATGTTGTTCTATATGGCGGTCGGTTGTGGGGCTCCAGCGATGGTAATCGATACCGGCCGGGACACTGTCCAGGCGCTCCAGTCTTGAACGTAAGATATTAGCCAAAGGATACTCGGTCTCGCCATTGATGATTGCAACTGAGCAGCCTGGACTGGATGTGGTTATTCGATCGGCTGTTAGCAAGGCGCCCCGTTCAAACGAGAAATGCCCATCGATAGAGAGCGCGCCAGATTTTAGAAGCTCAACCGGCATGGAAAGGGGTGTGATCTGATTGCTGGTGAAATAGGGGTGTTCGAGTTGATGCAGGGTATAGACAGTCGCGGGACGACTCCATTCGCCGGCAAGAAGCGCTATAGCCAGGGCCGTCTGCCAACCATGGCAATGTAGCAGATCCGGTTGCCAGTTAAGACCGGTCTGATTAATGGCCATGAGCGTCACTACCCGACTGAACAGGCCAAAGCGCAAACCATTATCATCCCATGGCTCACCGTTTTCGTTAGCATAGGGTGGACCCGCACGGTCAAACTGGCCTGGAATATCAACCAGGTAAAGCGTTACATCCGGGCTTAGCTTTCCTTGCAATAATCGCGCATCATGCTGAGAGCCGATCAGGCAGACCCGGGATAACGGGGTCACTGTTTCAACCGCCGCCACTACCTGTGGAAATGCAGGAAGTACCAGGCGGATATCATGGCCCATCGCGCCCAGTGTGGCTGATAAGGTGGTGACATACTCAGCGAGATCACTGGTTCCAATCAATGATTGGGCTTCACTGGCGGCGATAAGAATCCGGAGTGGCTTCAATACGGGATCATTCTTCATGGGAATCAATGGGTCTTATGTTCGGCGTTATTATTGTCGCATGCCGAGTCTGTTGATAATGATTGTCGAAAAAGTATATAACTTAATTCCTATTTTTGCGAATCGTCTGGATGAGTCGAGACAAGACCGCGTATCGATTCCACCCAGGCATTGGCGATATTGTCATGATTATAGCCACCCCCACCGAGTGCCAGAACCCGTCCTTTACAATGCTTGTGTGCATAGTCAGCAATCATCTTAGCTGTTCTGAAATGAACCTCACTCGTTAATTGCAGATGAGTGATGGGATCACCGGCCAGGCTGTCGGCACCACATTGCATAATGACAAACTCGGGCGGGTGTTGCGCCATAAAATCGGTCATGCGTGACCAGTTGCTGAAAAAGAGCGCGTCGGTAGCTCCGGGGGGGAGCGGAATATTCAGTTTGGAACCACAGGCTGGTTCCTTACCTGTTTCAGTTGCAGCGCCCGTGCCTGGATAGAGATAACGTCCATCTTCATGTGTATCGATAAAGAACAGATCGGGATCATTTTCAAACGCATAGAAGACCCCGTCAGCGTGGTGAGCATCGATGTCGATATAGAGAACACGTTTAACTGCATAGCGTTGTCTGAGTGCTTCAATGGCTATTCCGCAGTCGTTGAACACGCAAAAACCGGCGGATGAGTTGCGGCTTGCATGATGGAGTCCTGCGATGGGCACAAAGGCCTGGCTTGTATGCCCGTGCATAATCTGATCGACGGCATCAAGGACAGTGCCAACAACAGTGAGTGCGATAGAAAAGATACCTGGTATGACAGGGGTGTCACTGTCCAGCATGCCGGTGCCGATGTCCGATAAGTTATGTACACGCTGGACATAGTCGGCCGTATGGAAAAGCAGGGCGTCCACCTCCTGGCCTTGAACCGGCTCATGGATGGTAACCCTTGCGGTCAGGTCTGATGACTGGAACGCATTCCAGAACGCATAGAAACGATCAGGGCCTAGAGGATGTCCCTCACCAAAGCCGTAACGTGCCAATGCTTCGCCTGCATATATGTACACAGTTCTTTATTCCGTAGTCATTACAGTGAATGCACCCTGAATGCACCCTGGATAACAAACAGCGTCTATTCAGGAAAACAGTTTTCCAAGCCAGGATGTTTTTTTCTCGGGAGATTCCGGGCTTTTATTTTTCTTTAAAGAGATGGGGCGTTTGATAACACCCTTCAGGCATTGGTTACATATCTCGTTATAGAGAGAGCGTGACTCTTTAAGCAGGGCCTCTTTGTCGCGAACAAAGTAATCACTGGCGCTGGAGTTAAAGGCATCTACAATATCCTGAAAGCCGGCAAAGGTTTCGGCGATAACAAATTGAGCGGCATCGTTGTTTAAAAATACCAGTTCATCAATCATTTCACGCAGGGATTTCTCTTTCTGCCGATCCTTGTCCATCAAGCCATGCAGTTTGATCTTTAGAATGTCACTGAATTGCTTGAAGTGAGAAACTTTTTCATCTTCCGGAACAATCAGTGATCGATCCACGACCACTTTCAGCTGGGCCACGTTCTGTATCAGGTGATAGGTGGTCAGATCGGAAATCAGGCTGCGCATTTTCTCAAGCTGAATATCCTGCTCTTTCGTGGCAATGGCGCGGCTGTGTGAGAGCAGGTTGGTATTGGAAAACAGAATGGAGTAGATCTTGATCCAGCTGGCCAGCTGTGTCGGGCTGAGAGCAGTGGAGATACTCAGTGCCGCACGCTCAAGTTCAGTAAACGGTTTGGTTGCCGCTGTCTGCATCTGTTTTGTTGTGATTTCAAACACTTCCTTCAGACAGATCACCTTCTCCAAAGCGACCTTTATCTTGCTCTCATTTTCATCGGTTATCTGACTGCTCTCAGCGTTCATCTGCTTGAGAAATTCATTGGTGAGCGCCAGTTCAGATTCGATCATGCGGTGACGAATACGCATCTGCTCTTCAGCACAATGGTATTCATCCACAAAGGTTGCAGCCAGTTTTCTTAAGATGGCTGGCTCATCACTATTAATCTGTCGAAGCAGATCTTCAAATAGCCTGCGGGCTTTTGGCGAAAGTGGTTTAGACCCTTTGTAGTGTAGGACAAACAGGATCTGATTCCAGATTTTACTGTATACATCTTCCGGTAGCAGTTCATGCTTCTTAATGTATTTCATCAACCGGTTAAACGCGAAGTGAACTTCAATCTGAGTGGCCAGAGAGGGTTCAATACCAGAGTTTATGTACGCTTGAAACAGTTTGCACTCTTTCAGTCCCGCCTCATCCTTGTCATGCATGCCTGGTGCACAATCACTGCCCAGCATGATCTGAGCTATCTTGATCAGATAGGGTTTAACTGCAAGGTATTTATAGTTGCTGCGTAGCAGCGTGTAGAGTTCATTGAACTGGGCATTCAGGATAGCGGCATGCTTGAGTGGAAAGTTACTGTAAGGCTGTAATACTTCGGTTATGCAACGACGTCCTTTCTCAATGGTTATCAGGGCATTTTTATACTCTTCAACCAGGTCATCTGATAACTTCTTGGAGTCACTACTCTCAGAGTCTTGACGGATTGCCGTGATGAAATCATTCGGCATCTTGGTGGTTAGATAGGTGTTGCCTACCTCCTCGCCAAATTTTCTTTTGAGCTGCTCGTTGATCTCGAAATAGCTGGCACTAATGATGAGTTCATTGTTTGCCTCAAGAGACTCCTCCAACTCTTCCAGTAATGCGGTAGCGAGTTGTTCAATCTTTGCTGAATTGGAAGCGAGTTTACCGAGACCGAGCAGACGTCGATAGGTGGTCATGTAGTCAGGTGCATTTTTAATCTTATCAACAAGACGAATCAGACCTAATACGTCCCGTCGGTCGTACTTATCTCGAAGTGCTTTTTGTTGAGCTGATAATTCCATGTTTAACCTGACTTCAAGTCCCCATACGAGCGGCATGGACGCATATAAGATCGAATGATAGGGCTTGTATGCGTATTTGCCTGAAAGGGCTTTTCCCTTAAATGATAGCTAGATAGCGGCAAATGGTAATGGAAATTTAATGAAATAGTGTGCTTTTTCTCTAATCTTTTTCGCATCTGCAACAGATACCGCACTATTGGTCCAGTTTTGTGTGGTTTCAGGCTGCCAAAGGCCGTGTGCAAAGGGGTGGGGAAAGCGCTAATGAACTCTTCTACATAGACCTGTTTAGCGGCAGAAAGTGCCTCTAAAAGCTAATGAAAACAGTAGGATATTATTATTATCTGTATGTTATTTGATTATCCTAAAGCTATTCCTGGAGTGGCCGCTATCCTAAAGCAACTGAGGATAATTACCTGTTATGTTGTCGGTATATAGTGACCCTAATAACACCTAAACCATTGATTGGCGGTATGTAATGGCAAATTTCATTGATTCTGTAGATAGTCGCACGCAGTTGGCAGGTACTAACCGCTTGGAAGTGCTGCTGTTTAGTCTTGGGCGCGATTCAATAACGGGAAGAGAAGAGACTTTTGGTGTCAATGTGTTCAAGGTGAGGGAAGTTATGCACATTCCCGAGATCACCCGGGCGCCGGATATGCCAGAGTCTGTCGAAGGTATGGTCAGTCTGCGCGGCAGTATGATTCCGATCATTAACTTGCCAAAGTTCTGCGGTGTTCACTCCGAAGAGAAGCCCAGTATTCTTATCGTTACCGAATACAATAAGAACGTGCAGGGCTTTTTGGTCCATTCAGTTGACAATATTGTTCGCCTGGCTTGGGAAGATGTGAAGGTGCCGCCGAACATGATGGCCCAGCAGCATGGTGGTCTGGTTACAGCGGTTACGGAGCTGGCCGATGATCGAATTGTGATGATCATGGATGTGGAGATGGTGCTGGCCAAGACCTCTGGTTTTGGTGAAGGTGAAGATCTGTTTGAAGGTATTGAACGAATTGATCGCGATGACCTGACCATTCTATTTGCGGATGACTCGGCAGTTGCCCGAGGCCAGATTACTCGCACGCTGGATCATATTGGGATTAAACACTTTAGTGCATCCAATGGAATGGAGGCGTGGCAGAAGATAAAAGAGATTGCCGACCGTGCCGATGCCACAGGGAAGAATGCCAGTGATTACATTCAGTTGGTATTGACCGATGTGGAGATGCCAGAGATGGACGGCTATGTCCTGACTAAAAATATCAAGTCGGATCCCCGTCTTGCGGACATACCGGTTATCATGCACTCATCGCTATCCGCCGATGCCAACCAGGAGTTGGGAAAAGGTGTGGGAGCCGATGCCTATGTACCCAAGTTTCAGCCGCTGGAACTGGCAGCTAAACTCAAAGAGGTACTTGCCTCTCGTATGTAAGTCGGCAGGCTGATATCGACCGCCACAACCTGTTACTTGTTATCCTCAATCACTATGAGTGATCATAGGCCATGCTCGAACTGATACCCGATCACCTGCGCTTGTATGTGGTAATAGGTGGTCTGCTATTAGCACTTCTGTTATTTGTAAGCTTGTCGCAGAAATATGAACAGTATATGGCGGCTAAACGGCTTGCCGTAAAGCGTATCATGGCAGGTACACACCAGATTGAGTCGGCACTGGAAAAAACACACATTGCGGGTCTTCCCACAGGCATGGCCAAGCGGCTGCGTAAAGAGTTGCTTGCACGGTACATCACCGTTCGGCAGATTTTCCCCAATCAGCCAGAGTTAAACCAACTGATTGCTCAGGCCGAGGAGCGTGTCCGGACAGAGTCGGAAGGCTCTGACGCAGTGAATGGGGCGGCCATCACCTCAACCAGTCAGCTGAATCGTTATCTCATTGGTTTGAACGAAGTGCTCGCGCTTTACAG
>JAPHUG010000066.1 GCA_026197195.1 Sedimenticola sp. | reverse complement strand
TTGCTGCAACGGTCGCCTCTGGTTTGTCTGGGATCAGTTTGATCTCCCACTCCCGAGTGTCACTGACGGGCCCCTGCTCACCAGACTCGCTGATTGAGAAAAGCCGCCAGTAGTAATTTCCGGCCGCTTTCAGTTCAGTGGTTTCAAAATGGGTTGCATTCAGACCGCCCTGATCGACCAGTAGGTTTTGAAATCCAGGCTCACTGGCAATCTGTAGCCGATAGGTTGTTGCGTCTTCAGAGGCACTCCAGCCCAGCTTCGGCAAGCTGCCTCTGAACACAGCAGCATTGTTGGGTGATAGCGGGACCGGGGGCTGTGGGCGTGCGTCAAGTGTGATGATCTGTGTCTGGTTGATACCCTCCAGACCAATGTCATCAATCGCCCTTACACGAATATGGTACGACCCATCAGGCAGATCGGGTAGAGGCACCCGGGCTGATTTTACCTGCTGTTGCCAGAGCGGAGAAAGGAAGTCGGCCTGTTGTGAAATTTCAGCCCGATAGCCCTCTGCACCGGGCAGGGCCTGCCAGGTTACCGGCCAGTTGAGCTGCTGAATCTTTTCTGGCAGGGGGTCGAACGTAGGTGGAGGCAACAGCTCCCGTGGCGGGAGAGGGGGTTTCCCGGCCTCGACCCGGGTTCCAAAACGGGCCGGCAGGAGTCGGGTTTTTTTCTCGCCGGAAACCGCCACCTTGCCTTCCAATACCTCGAATGTAGAGGCGTCACTCTCATCACTGCTTGAGAGGCGATACTCGGTACCACGCACGGCGCTGATCGCTGAAGGTGTACGGATCTCAAAACGGCTGCCGGGACCGGAGGCGGGGGTGATGCGCGTGTCACCCCGCCCTTTCACCAGATGCAGTCGTGAGTCCACCATGCCGGTCTCGCCATAGGCGGTGAGGTGATCAAAACGGATGGTGCTTTCAGCATGCAGCGTAATCAGAGAGTTATCGGCAAAGCGTATGGCCGCGTTACTATCAGCACCTGTCTCCAGTCGATCGCCCAGTAAAAGGCGTGTGCCAGGCGTGAGGGCATCCATGCGCGTACCGTCAGCTTTAATGAGCGTTACCTTGCCCCGGCTGGTGACGATTTCGGCATGGGCCGCATTGTGTTTTATCCACGCCATGGGAACCCGAACGCGTGTTCCGGGCTGCATCCGTTTGGGCCTTTTTATGTTATTGATTTGCTGTATTTTCTTCCAGTAAGTCACTTTGGTGAGATACTTCTCGCAAAAGTTCCAGAGGTTGTCTCCCGGTACAACGGTGTAGACCCATTCCTGGGCAGGCACGATACTGCTAAATAGCATCAGAAAGATAAAAGTCAGCTTTACAGACCACCGGTTCTGTCTTGATGAGCGTTGCATGGCGAGTCCCTTATATCCCTAGTCTAATTCTTAGATCCAGATTGTCTCTAGTTATCCTAATAAGTCTAGCGCTTGTTTGACAAAATTGCTTGCTACTCAAGCCTTTTATGGCATCTTTATTGGCATGAATCTGGCCTTGTCCGGCGCGCCATCCGCATACAGCCAGAGAGGGAGCCGGTCTGTTTGTGTGGCCGGTAGTGCAATCAGTGAACTGGATACCGTAGCAAAGCCGATGGGCAGATCCATATTCATGGCGTCATGTCCATCGGGGGAACCATCGGGGGCCTTTGCTGCCAACAAGCCCTGCCAGCTCTCCCACCGACCAGTATCTGGGTCGGGCGAGGGGGCGGTCTGAAAATGGGGCAACCAATGCTGAATACGGGGATGGCTCAGATCATCCAGTTCCCGGGATGCCAGCATGTGCAGCCCGGGGGGGATTGGAAAGCACTCCAGTTGAGGCTGCTGGTCCTGGTCCTGGTTTCGAATCCAGAAGGCGTGTTGATTGTCACCAATAAACAGGTTAAAGGCCCGATAATTACCTGGATGAAGTGCGAGCAGAGCATCGGCTGCACTTTTTGCAGACGACTGTTGCAGTGACTGTAACACCAGGTCTCCGCGACTCCGTTTGCCTGCGGCTGGGCCAAGCGTCCCTTCTCGATTCATCACAACAGACACCACGCCCTGACGGTTCAGGCCTAACCAGGTGCCTCCCCCCAGGTGATCCAGACCGGCCACCAGATCGGGCTGTTCCGGCCAGTGGCGGTCAGGGGGCGAGGTGGGGCGATCACGCATCTCATCCCGATTGCCCCCCAGAAGTAGCGGCCAGGGATGCCCGGGGCGAAACAGAATAACCAGTGTACACATCGACTTGTGACAACTCATTTAACTAAGATGATGGAAGTATGGATAATGGGGGCATGCATAACAACCCACTCATTGTACCGATACTTGCGCTGCTGCATGATGAACCGGCAGGTTTGAGTGAGCATGAGATGATCAAGCGGTTGCTTGAAACGGATGATCATTTTTCTGATACGGTTCAATCAGGTGAGTTGGCTCTGTTCCAAAAACATTTTCTGGTGATGAATGCGCTATACCAGATTCAGGACTCTATGCTGGCCTGGGGCATGAGTCTACAGATTGATCCTCTGCTGATTCGTTTTATCCCTAGCGAACAGACAGAGCCTTCTGCTGGGATGGATATCTCACAGAATGAACCCCTGCGTCGCTACTATCTGGATTGGGATAATCTGCATGAGACCTCCGAATCTGATGTCGCTGCGTTATTGAATAGTTTTTGGGATCGTTACTATGCAATGGATAAACAAGCAGAGGCGCTGGAACGGTTAGGCCTTGTCGAGGGTGATAGGTTGAGCTGGGCGACCATACAGAACCGTTATCGACAGCTCATCACAAGACATCACCCGGATAAAGGGGGTGATCAGGCACAGTTTATCGAGATCAGAGAGGCGTATGAGCTGTTAAAAAAGCACCATACGCCTGTTGAATGAATACCCGCTAGATACCCATCTCCTGCTTCACTTCACTGAAGGCTGCGATGGCCTGCTGCAAATCCGCTTCTGTATGGGCAGCCGAGATCTGTGTGCGAATGCGTGCACGGCCTTCGGGTACCACAGGATAAGAGAA
>JAPHUG010000472.1 GCA_026197195.1 Sedimenticola sp. | reverse complement strand
CGTGAAGAGGCGAAGGCCTTTCTGGCAAAGAAAGGAAACCCGTTTGTCGCGGTCGGCTTTGATCCGGATAGTGAGGCGATAATGGATTGGGGTGTCTATGGAGCCCCAGAGACCTTTGTGATTGATAAGCAGGGGATGATTCGGAAAAAACATACCGGTCCGCTCTATCAGCAGATCTGGAATGATGAGTTCAAACCGCTACTCAAGCAGCTAGAGGCTGAATCATGATACGAGTCTGGCTGTTGGCGTTGCTATTAATGCCGTTTTTTGCCCAGGCGGCCATTGAGACCGCACAGTTTGATGATCCTGAGCAGGAGGCGCGCTACAAGCAGTTAATCGCCGAGTTGCGTTGCCTGGTATGCCAGAATCAGAATCTGGCGGACTCCAATGCGGAACTCGCCCAGGATATGCGGCGAAAGACCTATGACTTGGTGAAAGAGGGCGCCTCTGCTGATGATGTGGTGGCGTATATGGTTAAGCGGTATGGTGATTTTGTACTCTACCGGCCCCCGTTTCGTATTTCGACCTTACTGCTTTGGGTCGGGCCTTTTCTCATTCTGGGAGGGGGTGTGATCATCTTACTTGTGATGATACGACGCCGGTCGCAGCAAGCGACTACCGGCTTGAGTGACAGTGAACTTAAACGCGCCAGAGCACTGCTTGGCGAAGAAGACAATAACCGATGACACTTTTTTGGATACTAACAGCGGCCATGATTCTGGTTTCGCTGGCATTTATAGCGCCTGCTCTGTTGCGAAGCCGGCAACTGGAGGCGTCAGACCGGGATCAGCAGAATGTGGTGATCGCCAGAGAACGGCTTTCTGAACTGCAGATTGAACATGCGGTTGGTTCATTAACGGACGCAGAGTATGAACAAGCCAAGCTGGAATTGGAGCAGGCCCTGCTGATTGATCTGGAAGGGGATGCCACGAGTGAACAGGTGGAAACCTCTGATGGCAGGGGAAAGGGGGCTTTGGTTGTTGCCTTGTTATTTATAGCTGTTGCCACCGTTACCATCTATCTGACTATCGGAACACCTCAGATGGTTGATCCAGAGGCGATGCTCGCTGAGCAGCAATCGAGTGAAGAGTTGCCCTCGGTAGAGGAGATGATGACAGCGCTGGTTGAACGCCTGAAAGAGCACCCGGAAGATGCTGAAGGGTGGTATCTGCTGGGGCGCACCTATATGGCGATGCAGGATTATCAGAAGGCGGCCTTCGCCTTTGATAAGCTGAATCAGCTGGTCAGTGACCAACCCTCTATTATGCTTGCGCTGGCTGATGCCTTGGCGATGTCATCAGGTGGGAATATGCAGGGGCGTCCTGCGGAGCTGATTCGTAAGGCGATACAGCTGGCTCCGGAGGATCAGACTGCACTCTGGTTGGCGGGTATGGTGGAAGATCAGGCGGGCAATTATCCGATTGCGCTGACCCATTGGCGTCATCTAAAGACCCTGATCACCGATGATGCCGAGTCAATTGAACGGGTGGACAGTTTGATCGCAGGTGCAGAGCGTAAGCTTGCAGCATCGGGTGCCAGTCCCGTTACCGCACCGGTTCAGGAGACCGCAGCGGCTGTTGGAAAAGAGATCACAGCCCGTATCACGCTAGCGGATGATCTGCTGAATAAGGTCACCCCTGATGAGAGTCTCTTTATTTATGCACGGGCCATGCAGGGCCCTAAAATGCCTTTGGCTGCGGTTCGGCTCAAAGTGAGTGACCTGCCGGCTACGGTCAAGCTAAGCGACAGTCAGGCGATGGTGCCGGGTATGAACCTATCAAGTTTTAAGCAGGTGGTAGTGGGTGCCCGGATTTCGCGTTCGGGGAATGCTATAGCGGCCAGTGGTGATCTGCTGGGAGAGGTCTCACCCGTAGCGGTGGATGGTGAGGGTGTGGTGGAACTGGTTATTAACGCCGAATTACCCTGATCCGCGAGGCTGGTTGAAATAAAAAGGCCCTGTCTGATTCAGGCAGGGCCTTTGCCGTTTTAGGTCGTGATAAATCAGCCTTAGAGACACTCACCCTTGGAGCCCGCAGCACAGGTCCGTCCATCGGTCCAGGTGGCACCATCAAGCTTGGCGGCGATCAAGATGGCCCCCTCCAGGTTGGCTCCACGCAGATTGGCTCCGCTCAAATCAGCATCCAGGAAGTTGGCGCCTTTCAGATTGGCCAGCATCAGGTTGGCGTTTTGCAGATTAACGGCGTGCAGTGTGGCGTGCTCCAGGTTGGCCAGCATCAGGTTGGCATTTTGCAGGTTGGCCAGATGCAGAATAGCCCGGGTCAGATTCGCTCCCTGCAGATTGGCGTTATCCAGTCGCATGGATGCCATGGAGGCCTCGTGCATATCCACACCCGGTATTTGGGCGCCGATCCGAACGGCCCAGGAGCATTGGGCCTGGGGTTCAAACTTACAGGTAGTGTTTTCAATGGGACCAGAGGTTTGAATATCGCTGCGCCAGGCATTTGCCTCAATGGCATAGCTGGCGATGAAGGCGGTGGCCACGCCCAGAGCGGTCTTTCGTAGTTTACGAGATTTCATAGTCTGTTCCCCGGATTCGCCCAGCCATAGGCACGAATCTGTTCATTAAATGTGCTTATCTTACCCATATAATATTCTATCAGATTTGACTTAAATCCAAACAAGAAAATTAATTGAGAATGACAATCTTGGCGCCTTCATTGTGGCACTTGGCAGATCTTACGCCAGGTGAGTCGATGATGCGTATTAAAGTTCATTCTCATTTCGCCGATATGGGTTTTATCCACCAATACAAATGCCTTATAAGATGATATGGATAAGCTAACTAAATCACTCTTCATTACCCTTTTGATT
>JAPHUG010000032.1 GCA_026197195.1 Sedimenticola sp. | reverse complement strand
TGCTGATCGGTCAGTTTCTGAATAATCTCCTGGCCGCGATGCTCATCATCTTCTGAGATCAATTTCTCTTTAACAAGTCCTTTCAGATCACTATTGGCATCACGTCGAATATTACGGACAGCCACACGTGCCTGCTCCGCCTCACCACGCACAACCCGTATCAGATCCTTGCGGCGCTCCTCCGTCAAAGGAGGCAGCGGTACACGAATCACCGTACCCGCTGTATTGGGATTCAGCCCAAGATCCGAATTAAGAATGGCCTTCTCAATCGTTTTGACCATATCCTTTTCCCACGGCGTAATAGCCAGAGTCCGGGCATCATCTACACTGACATTGGCCACCTGGCTCAAAGGGACATCCGAACCGTAGTACGACACACTGAGGTGATCCAGAAGGCTGGGATGGGCTCGGCCGGTTCGCACCTTGGCCAGTTCATTATCCAGTGCATCTACACTTTTACCCATGCGCGTAGTCGCGTCTTTCTTGATATCGTCGATCATTCTCCACTCTCCACAAGGGAACCGATTTCCTCCCCTTTAATGAGGCGCATTAAAGCCCCCGGGGTATTGATATTCATAATGCGTAGAGGCATTTCATTATCACGGCACAACACAATAGCCGTGGCATCCATTACTTTCAGCCCTTCAGCAAGCGCCCTATCATAGCTGATTCCTGGATAAAAAACGGCATCCGAGTCCTTAACAGGGTCAGATGAATAGACACCATCGACCTTGGTTGCCTTAATCATCAGGTCTGCATTGATCTCTATGGCACGAAGACTTGCAGCTGAATCGGTCGTAAAAAACGGATTACCTGTACCTGCTGCGAATAAGACAACCTCACCCTGCTCCAGATGTTCAACGGCCTGTCGGCGCACATAGGTTTCACAAACCTGTTCCATCGGTATGGCCGACATGGTTCGAGCAGGCACACCAATCTTCTGCAGGGCGTTTTGCATGGCCAGCGCATTCATGACCGTTGCCAGCATGCCCATGTGATCACCTGAAACCCGATCGATACCCGCCTTCGCAAGCCCTTCCCCGCGAAAGATATTACCACCACCAATAACCAATCCAACCTGTATACCTGTAGCTACCAGTGCTTTTACATCATCAGCCACCCGGGCAATGGTAACGGGATCAATACCAAAGCTTCCATCACCCATTAAAGCCTCTCCGCTAAGCTTGAGCAGGATTCGACGGTAATTCACCTCTGACATACAGACTCTCTATATTAGTTATTTTAAAAGGCATTAAAAAACAGTCCCGGTAAACCGGGACTGTTTGACTTCATTACTCGCCGCGAACCTGGGCCATGACCTCGTCCGCAAAGTTTTCCTGTTTCTTCTCAATACCTTCGCCAACTTCAAAACGCTTAAATCCAACCACTTTAGCGCCTGCTGAAGAGAGCAGCTTTTCAACCGTAACATCCGGGTCTTTAACAAAGGCCTGACCAAGCAGGGTAATCTCTGCAAGGTACTTGCGTACACGGCCATCAACAATCTTGTCGACGATATTTTCAGGCTTTCCACTCTCTAGGGCCTGAACCTTAAAGATCTCCCGCTCTTTCGCAAGCAGATCTGCAGGCACCTGCTCTTCAGATACACAGGTCGGGTTGCTGGCTGCAACGTGCATGGCGATATCACGCGCCAAGTCGTCATCACCACCTTCAACATCAACAATCACACCAATTCGGACACCATGACTGTAGCTGGCCAGTTTGCCATTGGCGGATTCAAAGCGCTGAAATCTGCGAACATTCATGTTTTCACCAATCTTTACGATCAGTGCTTCACGTGCGGTATTAATCGTGGTCTCTTCACCATCATGCAGCGGTGAATCCAGCAATTCTTCGACGGTGGAGACATCAGATGCCAAGGCACGCATGGCTACGGCGTCAGCAAACGAGGTAAAGTTCTCGTCCTTGGCAACAAAATCAGTTTCACAGTTTACTTCAACCATGACACCCTTCTTGTTGTCGTCAGACATCTGGATAACAATAAGGCCATCGGCCGCTGTGCGACCCGCTTTTTTGGCTGCCTTGGCCTGTCCTGATTTACGCATATTCTCGATAGCTGCGTCGATATCACCATTGGTCTCAACCAAGGCCTTTTTGCATTCCATCATGCCGGAACCGGTACGCTCACGCAGTTCCTTTACCAGAGAGGCTGTAATCGCCATGATTCGTATATCCTTGCTTTAGTACTAAAGCGCGTAAGTAGATAGCGGCAGAAGAGATGTGCAAACCAACCTAAACCGTTACAGGAATATTCCAAAGCGGGTTCAGCTGCTTCAGAAACAGAGCTGATCACACATCAGTAACTTATTTAAGACACTATCTATTTTTTACAAATTTGGTGGGCCCCTGTGAATCAGGCAGCCCACCTCGATAAATGAGAAGTCGAGTTGAAGCAGAAGCTTATTCAGCTGCTTCGCTCTTCTCTTCCTTTACTTCTACGAACTCGTCAGCACCATCGGCTTTTCCACCCAGATGGGCGGCACTGGCACGACCTTCGAGGACAGCAGCAGCTGCACCCTGTACGTAGAGTTGAATGGCACGAATGGCGTCATCATTACCCGGGATGACGTAATCGATGTTGTCTGGGTTGTTATTGGTATCGACCACACCAACAACCGGAATACCCAGCTTGCGAGCTTCTGCAATAGCGATGTCTTCATGGCCGGTATCGATAACGAAAAGCACATCGGGCAGATTGTTCATATCCTTGATGCCGCCAAGGCTGCGATCAAGTTTTTCCATTTCACGACGCAGTCCCAGAGCCTCTTTCTTATTGAAGCGCTCAATGGTGCCATCCTCAAACATCGCCTCAAGCTCTTTAAGGCGCTTGATGCGCTGCTTGATGGTCTTGAAGTTGGTCAGCATACCGCCCAGCCAACGATGGTTAACATAAGGCATACCACAACGGCTGG
>JAPHUG010000167.1 GCA_026197195.1 Sedimenticola sp. | reverse complement strand
TTCTGTTTTACCAATAATATTCCCCAAAGAGATGGTGGAACTCACTTGGCCGGCTTTCGGGCGGGCCTGACCAGGACACTGAATCAGTACATTGATCAGGCTGGTTTGGATAAAAAACAGAAGGTGAATACCTCGGGTGATGACGCCCGCGAGGGTCTGACAGCCGTTTTATCAGTCAAAGTCCCTGATCCAAAGTTCTCTTCTCAGACCAAAGATAAGCTCGTTTCATCTGAAGTTAAGGGTATTGTTGAGTCCGTACTATCAGAAAAGCTCAGCGCTTACCTGTTAGAGAGCCCGGCAGAAGCGAAACAGATTGCGGGAAAGATGATCGAGGCTGCCAGGGCACGAGAGGCCGCCAGGAAAGCACGTGAAATGACACGCCGCAAGGGTGTGTTGGATATCGCAGGCTTACCTGGAAAACTGGCTGACTGTCAGGAGAAAGATCCCTCACTTTGTGAAATATATCTGGTGGAGGGTGACTCGGCAGGGGGATCAGCCAAGCAGGGTAGGGACCGAAGGACCCAGGCTATCTTGCCGCTAAAAGGCAAGATTCTGAATGTAGAGAAGGCTCGATTTGACAAAATGCTCTCTTCTGCTGAGGTTGGCACACTGATTACCGCACTTGGCTGTGGCATCGGTAGAGAAGAGTTTGATCCAGATAAATTGCGCTATCACCGTATTATCATCATGACCGATGCGGACGTTGATGGTGCCCATATCCGTACACTGCTACTCACCTTCTTCTATCGTCAGATGCATGAGCTTATTGAACGGGGCCATATCTATATAGCCCAGCCACCACTCTATAAAGTTAAAAAAGGTAAACAGGAACAGTATCTAAAAGATGATGCCGACCTTAATGGCTATCTTCTTCAAGCGGCACTGGATAATGCGGAACTGTATGTAAGCAGTGAGGCACCACCATTGGGTGGTGTCGCGTTGGAAGAGCTTTCACAGCAACACCTGTCTACCATGGCCACCGTATCCAGGGTAGGTAAGCGATTCAATCCAGCCGTAGTAGAGAAATTGATCTACATGCCACGACTGACGGATGAGCTTCTGAATGATGAGAAGGCGTTGACCGACTGGGCAGCCGAGTTAGAGTCACGAATGAATGTCGATCAGTATGTCTCTAATCGTTACGAGATTGCTAAAGAAAGTGATGCAGACGGAGCTATCCAGGGCATTCGTATTGTGCACTATGTACACGGTATCAACACAGATTCCACCATACCCAAAGAGTTTTTCAGTAGTAGCGATTACCGTCGGATGATCGAAATGGGTGAAAAGCTGGATGGCCTGTTGGGTGAGGGTGCCTTTATAAAGCGCGGTGAAAAGCGAAGCGAAATAAGCAGTTTTTCTCAGGCCCTGAATTGGCTAATGGAAGAGGCCAAGCGAGGACAACACATCCAGCGCTATAAGGGTCTCGGTGAGATGAATCCGGATCAACTGTGGGAGACCACCATGAACCAGGAGTCACGTCGTTTACTACAGGTGAATATCGAAGATGCCATCGGTGCTGACGAGATATTTACCACCCTGATGGGTGACCAGGTAGAGCCCAGAAGAGACTTCATAGAGAAAAATGCACTAACCGTTGAAAATCTGGACGTTTAGATAAGTTTTCAAGCAATAAAAAAGGGCCTCAGTGGCCCTTTTTTTATTACCGTTAACTTGAATGAAGTGAGTACTTACTTCGTCGGCTGAATCTGTTCCATCTGGCTTTCTATCCAGTTTTCCACTTCTTGGTTGATCTCAGCAGCTTTACGGTCACGGGTTAAGATGGGATCACCCACGATGACCGTTACCGTACCCGGATATTTTCTGATATCCCGTCTTTTCCAGAATGATCCTGCATTATGGGCCACCGGAATGATGGGTGCGCCCGTCTTCTCCGCAAGCAGGGCACCACCCATTCCATACCGCTTACGCTGACCCGGCGCCACCCGGGTTCCCTCAGGGAAAATAACAACGAGTCGATTTTGCGCAAGCCGTTTTATGCCGGTTTCGATAACCTGTTTGGCAGCCTTTCTTCCAGCCTTACGATCAATGGCAATGGGTTGTACCGTTGCTGCGGCCCACCCGAAAAAGGGCACCCACATGAGTTCACGTTTGAGCACCCAGGCTTGTTCAGGGGGTAGCAGTGAGCGTAAGGCCATGGTCTCCCATGCTGACTGATGCTTGGCCAGTACAATGGCACCTGATTCCGGTATCTTCTCGAGTCCCTCAATGCGGTAATCAAGCCGACAGAAAAACTTAAGAGACCAGAGGTTGACGGTTCCCCAGGCATTAGCGATGAGACAGCGCTGTCTGTAGGGGAGTAGCCAACCGATGATGGAGAGGATTCCGGCCAGAAGGATGGTGCTGATCACCATACTGAGAAGATAAAGCAAGGATCTGGCTAAGATCATTGTGTTGAATTTTCCTGAATCAAAAGGGCGTCTACAGCATCGCTGAGACAGTTAAAGATGGGAATGCTGAGGTCGAGTTCGGGATCTTTTTCAGTGCGATGGCCTTTTCCGGTTCTTACCAGAATGGGGAGTGCCCCGGCACGGCTTGCGGCCTGCAGGTCGCGCAAGCTGTCTCCAATGGCGGGTACCCCTTCAAGTGTGCAATAAAACCGTTCACTGATCTGTTCAAACAGACCAGGTAGCGGTTTGCGACAGGAACAGCCCGCTTTCGGCCCATGGGGACAATAGACTATGCCATGCAGCTGGCCACCCTCATTGTTGA
>JAPHUG010000316.1 GCA_026197195.1 Sedimenticola sp. | reverse complement strand
GGAGTCAAATTTTTCAAATTTGACTCCGACCCCTGACAGGCAACCCCTGATAAAGACCCTGGTTGAAAAAGTAAGGAGATGATCGTGAGCTTTTGCCAAGCCTGTAACCACTGGCGTTTTGAACAGAACGCCGCGCTGCGCAACGAGCATGAACAGGAGGGTTTCGGCATCTGTGAACTGTTTGATCAGATGCGCGCCAATCCTCTAAGGGCCATCGTGCGCACCGATGATGAGTTTGCCGGGATTCAGACGCGGGGTGAATTTGGCTGCAACCTGTTCGAGGCGAAATAGCGCGTATGCACTGAGTCGCTAGGCAAGGGGTCGGAGTCAAGCTTGACTCCGACCCCTGATACACAGACAGCTGGCGGCAACAAGTTACAGGGCCTCTGCTACCAGAGGCATATTTAGAGGAATGGCTATGAATACCCAAGATCGCGTCAATGCACTGCTCAAGCGCATGCATGACACACCACAATATCCGACTCAGGGCGCGGTCCTGTTTGTGAATCTTACTGAGCGTACCCATCAGAAGGCCTATCTGCCGAAACAGGTCCTCACCACCTTCCTGAGTGGCCGTGGCGCCAACATGTACCTGCTCTACAACCTGCTTGCAAATGAGAAGACCGACGCACTGGATACCGAGGTGCCGTTGATTTTCGGTAATGGCGTATTCACCGGTTACCTGGCCTCCGCAACCCGCGGTAATGTCACCAGCCTGTCACCGGAGAGTGACGCTATTCTGGACAGTAATGCCGGGGACTATTTCCCCTCGTTCATGAAACATCATGGCTATGAGCACATCGTCCTGTACGGTCGCAATCCGCAATGGACGCTGCTGAAAATTGCCTTTGATGAGATCGAATTTCTGGATGCCACACCCTACCTGGGACTCAACAACCTGGATGTTACCGAGGCGATTGAGCGTGATTTCGAGCGTACCGAGCGTAAGGATATGGCACTGGCAAGGATTACCAGTGCCGGTGAAAACCTGGCACTCAGCGCAGGCATCATGGGCGGGATCAAGGCGATCTGGGCACGGGGCGGTGCCGGAGCCAAGATGGGTTCACTCGGATTGAAGGCGATCATGATCGATGGCAAGCTCGGCAAGATCGCCTCATCCAAAGAATTCAAGCTGGGTGCCAAAGAGATCAGTAACAAGATCATCAACACCAGTGTGATTCGCAACGCCCTTAAAACGGTCGGCACACCCTTTCTTTACAAGCCAAGCCGTATCCTGGGAGCTATCGGCACCAAGAATAACCAGGAGAACACCTGGGTCGAAGATCTGGATGCCGACAACTTTGACGCCTACCGCACCGGCATGGATGGCTGTTACAAATGCCCGGTAAAATGCCGCCCCCTGAATGACATGACACCCGGTGCCGAGGGGGGCTTTGGCGCCAACGCCCTGAAAGGGGTCAAAGGCAACGCCAGTTACGACACCACGCAGGCTGAGGTTCAGCATCAACACAGCGCCAGCTATCAAGGTATCAAGGGCGATGGTGTATTTGACCGCTATGACAAAGGGGACGGCCCCGAGTATGTCACGGTGGGCAAGTTTGGCCCCAACATCGGCATCACATCACCAGAACAGGTACTGCGACTGAACAATATCCTGAATGATCTTGGCTTTGACTCCTCCGGTGCCGGCGGGGCCATTGGCTGGGCAATGGAGCTGTATCAGCGGGGTATCATTGACCAGAAGGATACGGGCGGACTGGATCTCAGCTGGGGTAACTATGAGGCCGTTGAGCAACTGCTGTTTATGATGGCCAAGCGGGAAGGCTTCGGTGATGTGGTCGCCGACTCCGGACAGGCGGTGGCCACCGGCAAGTACCCGAAGGAAGCCCTGGATTACCGCATGACCGTCAAAGGTCTGTTCCAATCTGACCCCCATGACAGTCGCATACTCAAGGCCTTCGCATTAGGGTTGGCGGTTGCCACCCGGGGCATGGATCACCTGCGCAATCGGGTGACCCTGGAGATTAACGCTCGCATCAATGATGATGCAGAGTTCAAGACTGAACTCTATGGCGGGAAGGTCTCTGCCGAACCCAACGAGTACGGCGGCAAAGAGTTTGCCGTGCGCCGCTGTGAAGACACCTTCGCGGTAGGCGATGCGGTCGGCATGTGCCGCTTTACCACCAAGCTGTTCAACTCACCCTCCCTCACCAGTACTGAAGAGTTTGCCAAGCAGCTCCAGGCGCTAACCGAGGTGGAGATGAGCAGTGATGATCTGCTCAATGCGGGCCGTAACATCATCGCCCTGGAGCGCATGATCAATGCCCACCGTGGATTGACCGCCGCCGACGATACCCTGCCAAAACGCTGGTTTGAAGAGCCGAATACGGCAGGCCCCTTCACAGGTGAGAAGATCGATCAGGCAGCATTTGAAGCGATGAAACAACGTTTCTACGAGGTGTCCGGGTTTGAGCCGGATGGTCTGCCCAACAGTGACTGGTGGGATGAGCTGTCACAGGTGATCACCGGCTATCACCTGAAAGTGAACCTGCCAGCACTGCCTGGCGTGACCCGCAGCAGCCTGATCCTGAACCGACCGGTGAAGGATGTGACCGAACTGCGCCAGCGCCTGATCATGTCCCTGCCGGAAGCCGCCGACGCGCTGAACGACAGCGCATTGGGTATCGCAATCAATGATCATCTGCTGGTCTCATCCGAGATGGGGCAGCCCCTGAACAATGGCGACGAAGTGAGTCTTGTGCCGATGCTCGCAGGAGGATAATAAAACCAGAAAACAGTGTGGAAAAGGTACAAATATCAGTATCATGTTAATATCGTACAGGAGAGGGTACCAATAGGACTGTGAGCGCATGACTGAGACCACCACCGCCACTACCGGAGGCGAGCTAAATATCGAGCAGTTGACCCAAGAGGTCGGCTCGCGGGTTCGTTCGGTTCGGTCGCGGCGCGGGTTGACACGAAAAAATCTCGCGTTCCACTCGGACGTCTCAGAACGCTACCTGGCTCAGCTGGAACGTGGCACGGCCAATGTCTCACTGGCCCTGCTGTCTCGCATTGCCAAGGCCCTGGGGGTACGTATCGGCTCACTACTGCCGGAGCAGGAGGAGAGCTGCATCAAGTACCCACCACTGGGTGAGTTGATCGAGACCTTCGAGCTGGAGACCCAGGAGAAGGCGTATCAGCTCCTTAGAGGCGCGTTCTCCCAAGGTCAGGGCGCTTACCGTGGTGTAGCACTGATTGGCCTGCGAGGGGGTGGCAAAAGCACCCTGGGCGAGCAGCTGGCAAAGCATTTCCAGGTCCCGTTTATTCGCATGCAGAATG
>JAPHUG010000407.1 GCA_026197195.1 Sedimenticola sp. | reverse complement strand
TAACCATAGCCTGGATAGCCGCCATAGTAGGGATAGCCCCCCCAGGGACCGCCTGACCAGGGGCCTCCCCAGCTATTCCATGGGCTCCAACCCCAAAACGCGTCGGCTGAAAGGGGTGCCATAGCCGCAGAGGTGGCTATGAGTGCAGCGGTAAGAAATTTGCGAGTCTTATTCATGTCATCCCTCCGATCTAGGAAAAGTCATACGCAGATGCGTAGCCTTAGATTAATGCCTGGGCAAGAAATGGATATTGATTCAGATCATATAATAAGTATTAAATAATAAGTTAATATATGAACAGAAAACATTTATCAGGCAAATTGATGGCTATAACGACCAAAACAACGCTGGTTCTTGGCATTGGAAATACCATCCTAACGGATGAAGGTGTTGGTATTCATGTTATCCATTACCTGGAAGAAAACCACCCAAATCTAGAGCGGGTTTCGTTCATTGATGGTGGGACCTTGAGCTTTTCACTGGCAGGCTTGTTGGCCGAGCATGATCAATTAATTGTGATTGATGCCGCCCGAACGGGGGGTGAACCAGGTTCCGTTGTCTGCTACGAAGGCGACGCGATGGATCGCTATCTGACCGGCAACCGCCAAAGTGTGCATGAAGTTGGCCTGACGGATCTGCTGGATATTGCCCGGTTAAGCGATCACTACCCAGAAAACAGAGCCTTGATTGGTATAGAGCCAGAAAACCTGGATTGGGGTGAAGAACCTACCAAGGCAGTAGCTGAGGCCGTTCCCAAGGCAGGCAGGATGGCTATCGATCTTATAGACGCGTGGGCTGATGCCCTTCGAGACCGCTGAGCGCCTTCCGGTGCGTTAAATATAAAGAAAGCAAATGGGAACATGATCTGTGTCATCAACGTTTAATCCATTCAGCGATAGGCTTAGGTTAAAGGGTAAATAAGCATATGAGCGTATTAGATAATAAAACTTCAGAAACTATCTCCACGCATGGAGAGGGTGGGGCTGGCATGACGCACAACACCTTGCCGCTCCTGAATGAAGTCAGTCATGCGCTTAAGCGTCTGTTGAGAACAGGTGAGTCCACTATTATTGATCTTCGTGCGATCCCGTTTGGACCCGGTGATGAGACACGTTTGATGACTTTGCTGGGCGAAGGAGAGGTAAACGCCAGTCTGGATACACTGGGAAAAACGACCGTAAAAGAGACACGGTTTTCAGGGGTCTGGCTGGTTGATCATTACAACAGTGAAGAGGAACGTATTGCTTTTCAGATTGAAGTGATAGAGATCCCGGAGCTGTTGCGCGCCCAAACGGAGGATATGTATCAAAGCCTGGACCGTTTGGGTGAGGTGCTAGAAAAGGAGATGCTGAAATTAAACGGGGGATCACCGCCGATACAGTGATCATGAGTGAGGATAGTGGATCAAAATCAGAACAAGAAAAAACCAACGAACAAATACGTAATACATTGGGAGGTAACATGGCTGAAAAAAACACCCTGGGCGACAGCCTAAGACGTCACGGGGTATCGAGGCGCGGATTTCTGAAGTTCTGTACCGCAACCGCCTCACTCATGGCGTTGCCACCGACTATGGTTCCGGCTATCGCGGACGCCCTGGAAAAGGCAAAACGCCCCTCGGTAATCTGGCTCTCCTTTCAGGAGTGTACCGGCTGCACGGAGTCATTGACTCGAAGTCATTCGCCCTCAGTGGAAAGTCTGATCTTTGATCATATTTCACTCGATTATCATCACACGCTACAGGCAGCGGCAGGTGATGCCGCAGAGGCTGCGCGTGAAGCCGCGATGCATGAGAATAAAGGGAAGTATATCCTGGTAGTCGATGGTTCGATTCCACTGGGTGATCCCGGTTACTCAACCATTGCCGGTATCAGTAATCTTCAGATGCTGGAAGAGACCGCCAAGGATGCCGCGGCTATTGTTGCGGTAGGTACTTGTGCTGCATTCGGTGGATTACCCCAGGCGAACCCCAATCCAACCGGCGCGGTTTCTGTATCGGATATTATTAAGGACAAACCCATTATCAATGTCTCGGGTTGTCCGCCGATTCCTACGGTCATCACAGGTGTGCTGGCACACTTCCTTACCTTCGGTTCGATCCCGGATCTGGATCAATACAATCGACCCAAAGTCTTCTATGGACAGAGTATCCACGACCGCTGTTATCGTCGTCCGTTCTATGACAAGGGCCTGTTTGCAGAAACCTTTGATGATGAAGGGGCCAAGGCCGGTTGGTGTCTCTATAAACTGGGCTGCAAGGGACCTATGACCTACAACGCCTGTGCCACGACAAAGTGGAACCAGGGAACCAGTTGGCCGGTGGAATCCGGACACGGTTGTCTCGGTTGTTCAGAGCCGCGTTTCTGGGATGCCGGTGGTTTCTACAATGCACTCTCTGTCCCCATCAGTGATAACTCACAGACAGTGGCCTTTGCCGCTGCTGCGGGATTGGCACTGGGTGCCGCTGCTGCTGGCCTCAACTACAAAACCAAGGATGAAGCCGCCAAGGCGCACGGCACAGTCACTATAGACGATCTGGAGAAATCATCATGAATGAACCGATGGACTTTCTCATCTGGACGCGCAGTACGGCATTTGATATTGCCGTAACCATCTTCGTGATAGGCG
>JAPHUG010000262.1 GCA_026197195.1 Sedimenticola sp. | reverse complement strand
TAGTATTTGAGGACGTCACATAGGGGTAAGTGCCGTGATCGATATCCAGCAACGCACCCTGCGCCCCTTCAAACATCACGTTTTGACCCTTTGCACGCATCTGATGCAGAGTGCCGGTAACATCTTCAATCAGCGGCGTGAGTATTTCGGCCTGGGCCAATGACTCATCCAGGACTTGTTGAAAATCGACCGCCTCAGCCTTGAAATAATTGACCAGGGTAAAATTATGGTACTCCATCACTTCACGCAGGCGTTCCGTGTAAACAGCCACATCGCAGAGCTCACCAAAACGGATACCGCGACGTGAAACCTTATCTTCATAGGCGGGGCCAATACCGCGACCTGTCGTTCCAATCGCCTTCTTTCCACGCGCCATTTCACGCGCCTGATCCAGAGCAATGTGGTAAGGAAGAATAAGTGGACAGGATTCGCTGATACCCAAACGTTCCAGAACGGGAACACCATTCTTTTTGAGCACATCCATCTCTTCAAGCAGTGCACTGGGGGACAACACCACGCCATTACCAATCAGGCAACGGACGCCGTCCCGCAGGATACCGGATGGAATAAGGTGTAAAACGGTTTTCTTACCCTCAATGACCAAGGTGTGACCTGCATTATGACCACCCTGAAACCTGACCACGGCTTCAGCGCGATCTGTCAGCAGATCAACAATTTTACCCTTACCTTCGTCACCCCATTGGGTACCAATTATTACTACATTTTTGCCCATGTTCGTACTCTTCAATACGTAATTTAGAGATAATCTGTCACTTTGAGAGTGACTTGATTACCCACTCCGTACCTTGTTTTACCAAGGCCTCCCCACAACTCATCTCGCTGGCATCGCCCTTTTGTCCCGGGAGTGCAGCAATCACACGTCGACCCTTAGCCCGCAACTCGTTCACACGCTGACGCAGCAGTGGATCATCATCAGACGGTGCAAAGATACTTGACGGCTCTGTTGATCCTTCAGTCTCACCCAGTCGAATCAGCATTCTTAAATCGGCACTGAATCCACAGGCTGGACGCGCACGGCCAAACAGCTGGCCAATATCATCATACCGGCCACCCCGTGCGATCTCCTGTCCCAATCCGGGCACAAAAGCCGCAAATACAACCCCGGTATGATAGTGGTAACCGCGCAATTCGGCCAGATCAAAATGCACCGGCACATCGGGGCGTCTTTCAGCCAGAAGTGCCGCCAGCCGTTCCAGCTGAGCCAAAGCCGCCAAAACGTTCTCCCCTGCCCCAGCCAGTGATGCCCTGGCCCGCACCAAGGCATCATCACCACTCAGGCTTGCCAGAGAGGCAAGCCGCTGATGATGCTCGGTTGAGAGCGCATAACCGGCCAATAGCTGGTCGATTTCTGCTACCGCTTTTCGCTGTAATGCATCAAAAAGCTCTAATTCCTGTTGCTTATCAAGCCCGCTCTCTCTTGCCAGCTCACGGAAGATACCCACATGACCGAGATCGATATAGACATTTTCTACACCTGACTTGGCCAGGGTTTCCAGCATCAGACAAAGAATCTCCTGATCACTCTCCTCGCCTGCATGACCGTAGAGTTCTGCACCAATCTGAACCGGTGAACGGGAGCCAGCAAAACCATCAGGACGGGTATTCAGTACGGTTCCAACATAGCAGAGCCGGGTAGGCTCTTCCCGACGCAGCTGATGCGCATCAATTCGGGCGGCCTGGGGGGTGATATCCGCTCGTATACCGAGTGTTCGCCCGGTAATCTGGTCGGTAATCTTGAAGGTGCGAAGATCCAGGTCACCGCCCGTACCGGTCAGTAGCGACTCCAGATATTCGATAAGCGGGGGTTGGACAAGGTCGTATCCCCAACTGTTGAAAAGGTCGAGAAGATCACGACGCTTCTTCTCTAGCAGGAGCGCCTTGGGAGGTAACAGCTCATCAATACCCTCAGGCAGCAGCCAGTGTACATTGTTCATTGTTTTCTCAACTCAGTTCACAAGATAGAGTGCGATTACACCCAGAATCATACTGACCAAACCACTGATTCTTAGGGACTTATCGTCCATCTCTGCGACAGCCTTCATCATATTTTTCATGGCGCCGGGGCTCAGGAAAGGAATAATTCCTTCGATCACCAAGAGCAGCGCCAGGGCAACCCACAAGTCGTGTAGCATCATTCCGTCCACAAAAAAGCCGGGGTCTTTAGCCCGGCCAGTGTTCCTGGATTGTATGGACAGGGGGGCTGATTCTGCCAAACCCCGCCCGGATTGTCCATTTATCTGCTACCCACTCAATTAGTGAGTGGGTAGCATAAAACCCGTTATTTTTTACCTTCGGAGTTTTTGAAATAACGGAAGAACTCAGAATCAGGCTCCAGAACCATCATGTTCCCTTCGTTGTTAAATGTCTTTCCATAGGCATTCAGACTACGATAGAAGGCATAAAACTCTGCATTCTGCTCAAAGACCTTGGCATAGATCTCAGCAGAGATGCCCTCACCTTCACCCCT
>JAPHUG010000101.1 GCA_026197195.1 Sedimenticola sp. | reverse complement strand
TGGCGGCGGCCTTCCCCGGTCCGGTCATCGTGCGTATGTCTGACTTCAAGTCCAACGAATACGCCAACCTGATTGGCGGCCCTCGTTACGAGCCGGAAGAAGAGAACCCGATGATCGGCTTCCGTGGCGCCTCCCGGTACATCTCCAAAAGCTTCGCCCCCTGCTGGGAGATGGAGTGCAAGGCACTGAAATATGTGCGCGAAGAGATGGGCTTTACCAACGTCGAAATCATGATCCCGTTCGTCCGCACCCTGGACGAGGCGCGCGGCGTGGTCGAGGCGCTGGAAGCCAACGGACTCAAGCGCGGTGAAAATGGCCTGCGCCTGATCATGATGTGCGAACTGCCTTCCAATGCGGTACTGGCGGAAGAGTTCCTGGAATACTTCGACGGCTTCTCCATCGGTTCAAACGACATGACCCAGCTCACCCTCGGTCTGGATCGTGACTCCAGCCTGATTGCGCACAGCTTCGACGAGCGTGACCCGGCGGTAATGAAAATGCTCAGCATGGCCATCTCCACCTGTCGCGCCAAGGGCAAATACGTCGGCATCTGTGGACAAGGCCCATCCGACCATCCTGATCTGGCAAAATGGCTGCTGGAGCAAGGCATCAGCAGTGTCTCTCTCAACCCGGACACCGTGATCGACACCTGGCTCTTCATGGCGGGTCAGAAAGCAGATTAAAGCGCTTTCTAGTTAGAAAACAAAAAACCGGACGTGCAGAATCGTCCGGTTTTTTTATGCCGAAAGGAAGGCCTGTAACATCTCACCAGGAACATGCACTAAAATTGAGCTATGGATAAACTCACTATCATGCTTTTTGCTTCACTACCTACCCTGCTTACAATGCATCCGATTGCTTGGGGACTTGTTATTATCCTAATGCTGGTAGCGAGTGCCCGGTTCATCGCCTACCTGTTGAGTTAAAATACCCATCCATTCCGTGAAGCCACACCCTAGATAAACCTGAGTTTTATAGGTATTTTTGGCTATGTTTTCGG
The DNA here is from genome assembly GCA_026197195.1 of Sedimenticola sp. GTDB lineage: Bacteria > Pseudomonadota > Gammaproteobacteria > Chromatiales > Chromatiaceae > Sedimenticola. The sequence continues at coordinate 2,757 of JAPHUG010000101.1, read as the reverse complement.
GTAAAAGAATACGCTAAAAACACCTCCGCGTGGGGGGCGACCGCTCCAGCATAACTGGTTAAGCAATAAGATAAAAATAGGGTTACCGTCTCAGACTGCGGGCGATATAGACATCACCACGCGTCTCGGCTTCACCACTGTTGGCTCGTTCATGCAGTATTTGGCCTTCAGCAGTGAAACGATTCTCTTCCCAGGTCTGCTCCAGATGGATCAGCGCAAACTGCCGTGGACAGTAGGCGAAGTGTTGCAAGGCTGAGAGTGACAGAAGATCCTCTTCAACTGACTCCATGAATTCTCCGTTTCCTTGGAAGTGCCCGATTTAGGCCAGCATTTCGATTAAGACGGGATGCCAGCTTTCCAGCTCGATAAAGCCCATTTTTTCACCCAGGCGCTGACGATCCACTGAGCGGATCTGGTCAAGCAGGATACGGGCTCTTCTGCCTTGGAATCTAATCTCAGGGCGACAGCCCAACGGCTGTCCCTTGCTGGTGAGTGGTGCGATAATTACCCGAGGTAACACCTTGTTCATATCGTCTGGTGAGATCACCAGTGCAGGGCGGGGTTTTCTGATTTCGCTTCCCCTCGTAGGATCAAGATGTACCCAGTAGACCTCACCACGCTTTACCATTGCCAATCCTCATTCTCATCCTCGGCTTCGACCATATCGCCCCAGACATCCTCGTCAGTTTCCAGGCTATAGCCATCAAACCAGCCCGTGCGTGGAGCACGGACCGGCTCGATGACGATACGCTTGCCATCGAGACGAACCTCGATCTCATTTTCGATCTCGCAAGTGGCAAGAAACGAGGCTGGGATCAAAACGCCACGGGAGTTGCCGATCTTTCTAAGGGTGCTTTTCATTGTTGCTGTCTCTGTTGGAGCATGTAATAACAATGTTAGTACTTCGATTTATTTAATGCAACTCTGTGTGCACTCAAAAAAGCAACGTCAAAAACCATCGATCTCATCTGGCAACAATCCTTCCAAATGATCTAATTGATAGCTCCCATCAGGATTAACCTGGAGCGTCCGATGTACCCTTGCAGAAGAATACTTATTCTTCGACCTCCCCACAATTACCCGCGAAGATAAGCGGGCCTACACCCTTTTCCGCCGTTTTTTTACTAAAAGATGGCTACGACATGATTCAGTGGTCGGTCGATGGCCGGGTAATCAACAGCTTCGACAATATGGAAACCCATTTGAAGCGTCTCTCCGCCAACCTACCACCAGAAGGTTCGGTACGCTGCCTCCAGATCAATGAGAAGCAGTTCGTACAGATGAAACTATTGGTCGGTGATCTAAAAAAACAGGAAAGAACAGTCACATCGATCCAATTAGTGTTGCTATGATCTGTAAAAAAATACCCTGAAATCAGCGCTTTACCAGTGCTGACGCGGGTTTCAGGGCAGGACAATTGTAGTCATCCGGGGTGAGAGAGGGAACTACAACAACCTGAAATTCAATCGCAACCTCAGATTTTTCGATCTTGCAGACGTTAAATTGAAAAGACCCCACCCATACTTGCACAATTTAAAGGACAAGTTATACTTGCCCAATATATCGTACATGAGCTGGGAGTACCCCATGAGAGTCATTAATTATTCAGATGCCAGAAACAAACTAAAAAACGTATTAGATCAAGTAGTTGAAGATTCAGATTACACTATAATTTCGCGCAGAGATGCTGAGGATGCCGTTGTTATGTCTCTCGACAGCTTCAATGGCTTAATGGAAACGGTGCATCTATTGAAGAGCCCTGCCAATGCGACGCATCTGGCAAAGTCAATCGCACAATTCCGCTCTGGAGACATTGAAACTCATGGGCTAGTTGATGATTGAAGTTTTGGCATGGACTAAAGAAGCCTGGAAAGATTACCTTTACTGGCAAGGCCAGGACAAAAAAACGCTTAAGCGTATCAACAAGATAATTACCGATACTGAAAGAACGCCATTTGAAGGGATAGGGAAACCTGAACCATTAAAAGAAAACTTAGCTGGCTTTTGGTCGCGTCGCATAGATGAAAGCAACCGCTTAGTTTACGTTGTAAATGACACCCGACTAACAATCATTTCATGTCGTTATCACTATGAAAAATGATCCCTGATTTGTCTCCAGACTTACTCCGCACTTAGACCGTCTCTCCGTGCTTAAAGAACCACAAATTAACAAGGCTTTGAATCCTCACCATAAGGTTTACAATTGAGGGCAAATATCATGATGGCCAGAGAGCCATCCGGTCATTTCGGGAGTGTATACGTGGAAGAGAGAAAAGTTGATGTTGCCATTATCGGTTCTGGCAGTGCGGGTCTTTATGCCTTGGGCAAAGTGAAGGCCGCTGGGAAAAGTTTTGTGCTGATTAATGGTGGCGAACAAGGTACCACCTGTGCCCGGGTCGGTTGTATGCCCTCCAAGGCGCTGATTCAGGCGGCTGAGGATTTTCATCGCCGGGGCATTCTGGGGCGTTACGGTGTTGAAGGTCACAAGGATATGACGCTTGATACAGAAGAAGCCATAGGCCACGTACAGGATCTGCGAGATACCTTTGTGGATCGTGTCATCAGCAACAGCACAGCGCAGATGCCGGAAGACAAGTTCATTGACGGTTATGCCCATTTTGTTGAACCTAACCTTCTGGAAGTGAACGACATCCGTATCCGGGCAGACAAGATCATTATCGCGACCGGTTCCCGCCCTATTGTGCCCAAGCCGTGGCAGCAGTTTGGCGACAAGGTACTGACAACGGATGAACTGTT
>JAPHUG010000148.1 GCA_026197195.1 Sedimenticola sp. | reverse complement strand
TGTTGTTGAGAAACCGCATCATAGTCCCGATTGAGTTGTTGCAGCTCTGCTTCAATCAGCGGTATCTGATCTACCTTTCCTTCAATCTCTTCAACCCGCTTCTTGTATTCTGCCGCCCTCACTCGTAATTCAGCAGCTCTCGCTTCTGATTCGGCGAGCATGCTGCGCATCTGTTGATAGACCGGATTGGTATTCAGGCCAGCTTGAGGTGTGGCGAGCTGCATCTCTGTACGCTCTGCGAGTTCGGCTTCTCTCTCTTTTTCCAGATCAGCGATGATGGTCTTGAGCTCAATGACGTCAGGGTGTTTTTCCGTATACTTGAGCAATAGCTCATCCATGCGAGATTCGAGATTTTGTATACGTTGATCCAGTCGTGATTCGACACCAAACTCTTCATTCTGGCTTGGAATAAAGACCGGCTCTTCACCCGCCAACTGCCGCTTCAATTCATTCTTTCTGTTCTCTGCCTCACGTAACTCTAACTCCGCCCCTCGAAGCAGGCCTCGAGCCATCTCCAATCGTTGATAATAGCCCCCCTGCTCTCCGGGCATTGCCCCGACATAGCGTCTCTTGAAATCAGCCAAACGCCCTTCTGCCTCTGCGAGACGAACTTCATATTCAGCAATCTGCTTATCAAGAAACTCTTGAGCACCGGCGCTATCTTTGCGTTTATCCCCAAGCGTGCTTTCAATAAAGATAGAGATGAGTGATTGCACAACCCGCTGGGCAATTAATCTATCGGAATGGGTATAGGAAATAGAATAGAGTGAAGAATTCCGAGAATCACCTGTCAGCGTGACATTTTCACGTAGCTCCGTAATGATCTTCTCTTTGTCTGTGTCATTTCTGACTTTCAGATCAAGATCAACCATCCGCATCAACTTTTCCATGTTGGGCCGGCTTAACAGCGTTTTACTCATAAGTGTGACACGCTGCCCTACATCAGGCTGAATAGCTAATCCCCTGAGTAGCGGTCTAAGAACACTGTTAGAATCAACATGGAGACGGGCCGTTGCCAAGAATTTATCAGGCAACTGGGCCACAACTATCCAACCTGCAATAGCGATCACCCAGGCGGCAATAAGCGCCACCCAACGGAAGCGCCATACACCTGAAATGTACTCATACAACTGTTCAAGAAGTTCTTGCATAATTCCCTGCTACACTCATCAACACTGAGTGAACACACTTTCGTCCAATGATTCCGTTTACGCCATTCCGTCGGGGTTGATGTCTAGAACCAGGCTTCTGGAATGATCATGATATCGCCAGGCATCAGTGCCAGATTTGCTGAGATATCGCCCTCTTTGATCAAATCTTCCAGTCTGACGTTATAGACCTGCTGTTCACCATTAAGGTTACGAATCAATACGGATTTGTTTCCATCGGCAAACTCAGTCAAACCGCCTACGGCAATCATCAGGTCAAGCAAGGTCATATGCTTTCTGAAAGGTACTGAAAGTGGCTCTGCTGCTTCACCTACCACACGAACTTGCTGCGAGGGTATACCCACAAAACCATCCACAATGACAGTGACAACAGCGTTCTTGACGTATTCAGAATAGGCCGCCTCAACATCACGAGCTAACTGGGTGGGTGTTTTACCACTGGCTTCAATATCTTCAACCAATCGTGTTGTGATCTTGCCATCGGGTCTAACCGGTACCGTAACCGTCAGCTCAGAGTTACCCCACACAAAAATATTGAGACTATCACCCGGCCCAATCACATAGTCAAAATCCTGCGCTGATGTTGCCTGGTCGCCTGTTACCTGAGGGTATTTTGAAGCACACCCAGCAAGCATCAAAACTAAAGAGATGACCAGAACTCGAATCGCTAATTGGCGAACTGCCATTGGTTTGTTGGTAGGCACGAGCATATTCTCCCTTACACTGTAAATATTGCACTGCATGATTATATCAATTCAAACACTCTGCTATAGCATTCAAAGTGTCTGCTTTCTATCCCGCTTAGGCACAAAATCTTTCATATCATCAAGCCATTTTTATAACAGCCCCATTACAATTTAGAGAAACCCTTTAAATTTCACTCATTATCTGAGGATATTATTACAACTTACTGGCTAGATTGATAAATATCGCCTAATAGTACCTCACTGACAACACTTCGGCCAATAAAATTTGGCTGATCTTATCACGAATCATAATTCAACATCCCCTTGTCACCCAATCGAAACAAATAAACGCTCATCGTTCCTAGAAAAATTAGCAACTTATTGTTTAGACAGTCATTTAGAACCTCAAACCCTATCAACTAACATTCTCAAGCATCTGACCGCTTGCCAAATAAAGGCTCACGTTTCATGACAAGGGGGTGACGCGAATAAACAATAATAAGAATCGCAGGTAACAACAGGAGATCAAATACAAGGGCTGCAATCAGCCCAATACTGGTTAAAATCCCAAAATGGGTCGTTGGTACAAATTGGGAGAGCGTCAGCACCAGAAACTGTGCACTCAATATGATGGTTGTCGTCATCACCGCACGCCCCGCCTGCCGATAGGTTTTTACCAACGCCACCACTGGGCTGACGCCTTTTCTGACCCGACTGATGAAGCCATGATAGACATGAATAGTGTCATCGACCGCTATACCCACAGCCACACTGGCAATCATGGCGGTAGCCATATCCAGCCACAACCCAAAAGCCCCCATTACCAGGAATATCAATAAGATAGGTGATAGATTAGGGATCATACAAAGCAAGGCACTCCCTATCGAGCGCCACTGCACCAGCATTAAGATAAAGATCAGAGCCAACGCACCAAACAGACTCTTTACCTGCCCTTCAATCAGAAGATCTTCCTGATCAGCAAAGAGACGGCCAAATCCAGCAATATCCCACTCAACGTCTTTTATTGGGTGATCACCCAGATAACCGCGCAATTGCTCGATCAGGAGAGAAAGATCATTGGCCCCGTGTACATTCACATTCAAATTAATATGGGTCAGCCGATACTCTTCATCGACAAAATCAAACAGGTCATTTCCATCATAGACCAGCAGATATTGACTGATCAGCGCTCCATTCTCAGGAATACGCCGGAATTGATCGTCTTCTGCATGAAATCCCCAATTCATCTCTTCAATGAAATCCGCCATTGAGATGCTTTTATCAACTTCTGTCAGGCGTTCGGCCCAAAGCTGAAACGCCCTTATGGCTTTTAGCGTATTGGGCTCAGTAAAAACACCTGGCTTTTTCCCTTTTAAAACAATATCCAGAGAAGAGGTTCCGACCAGTTTGCTCTCAATTCTCTTGGTTGCCTGACGGATGGGGTGATCCGAATAAAAAAATTCCTGAAAATTTGTCTCAACAACGATATTACCCAGCTGCGGAACCGCAGCCCCCAGCACCACCACCACGGCAACCACCACATGGACAGGATAACGAATACCGGTATGAAAAAGCCCGCCTACCAACCGATCCATTACACCAAGACCTGACTTCCGATTCGGCCAATCAGCATAGTCAAAGCGAGAAAAAATCGTTGGCACCAGATGGATGACAATAAAATAGATCAGAGCAACGCCTACTGCAGAGATCAACCCAAATACCTTGATGGGTGGTATGGGACTCAAGCCAAGGGATGCGAGTCCAGCCACCGTTGTCAAGGCTGTATAGAAGGCCGGCCGACGCACTTCCTGCAGCGCACTTGCGACACGTGACGGTCCGCTCAAACCACGTTTTGAAGCGTGATGCAGTGCATTAAAGAGGTGGACCAGAGCGGCTACGGTTAGTGCCGAAAGAAGGGGCGGAATAATACTTGAGATCAGATTAAAAGGCTGACTGAACAGTACATAAAACGCCACTGTGGAACTGACAACCACACCAATAACCACACCCGATACGATCACGGCCAGCCAGCGCTGAAACAGCCACCAGATCATCAGCAATCCGATAACCGTCGTAGCCGGAATAAATATCATATTATCCCGCAACATCGAGCGCATTTGAGCCACATCCGTGGTGATCTGGCCAGCCATGCCCTTTAAATAGCCACTAAGATTCGCTTGCTCTATTGATTCCAGTATCTGATCTTCCAGGGCCAAACGTTCTAGACTGGAATTAATCTCCACAGGCACAACAAGCATGGCGACTGCCGTTCCATCCAATGCAACCAAGGTATTCTGGGCAAATCGATCACTATAGGCGCACTGTTGACGCTCACTGGCGCGGGTTTCATCCAGTGTTTTCACGTTAATAAGGGGTTCGACCAGGAAGCCATCAGCCGTACCACTGATATGATCTTGTGTGGTCATATTGATCACATCATCGACCAATGGATTAGCTTCCAACTGATCAGCAAGTGCTTTGAAGGCAATTGCAAAGCCCTCTGAATAAAGCGCTACACCCTCAAACAGCAGTAAGACTGCCTGATCGCTGGGAAAATATTGTCGCAACTCATCATCCGCTATCACCGACGGCGCATCTGAAGGGAGGTAGACCTTGGGCGTATTATTGATATTGAGATTCAGCAATAAGCCATTTGGAAGGATGGTAAACAGAAACAGAAACAGAACACTGAAGTAGAACTTCCAAGGCAGCCTCAGGAAGACATTCTTAAGTTGCAGATCGGCTGCCGTTGTGAGTGAGAATTCAATGGCCTCCTCACCATCAATCAACACATGGCAGGAGTGGAGCTGAGCAACCAGATGTGCACCATCTCTACATAAGAGGGTTATTTTTGTTTGCGGGTACTCTTTTGCACCACGGCCCACCCCGCGCGCTTCAACAAAATGATCGCGCAAACGCTCCCGATTCCTGTCAACGACCAGATCCAGAACAGGTACCGCTTCCAGCTCTTCAAACGAGCTATAACCAAGGAGATTTACAAAAGCGGTATTTGCATAGACAAACATACCGTCGTGCTGAATCGCAATCGGCTTACGATCATGATCATATCGGGCATAGATTGTCTCTTCATCAGGCATAACACATCCGCTCGCTCATCGCCCAGTTCCTGGGAGACCGTTCAGTCGAACAAGTGTAGCGGCAAAAGGAAGTAAAAAATGAGCCCCGCTTACTATCCACGTGAAGACTGATCGACTGGAAATATCATCCTTGACTGCCTCCATCAGGCATGCCCCTTAGAATTTAGCACGCCAGCCAAGCGATAATATCGAGTGATCCTGATGAAAACCGCCCGGTGTACCTGCCGCACCATCAAAATAGTGAGCATCAAGATAGATCTCTTGAGAATCCCAGCCAGTGAAGGCAATTTCCGGATTCAAGTAGAGATCATGGGCATCCAGACCCTTATAAAAGCGCCCTTTCACCCGCCAACGATCCTGGGCAAATGGCATCTCGAATGAACCGCCTAAGAGATAAACCTCCGTGCGATCAAGAACGGCCGGCGCATCGATATGATTGACACCCGTTATCTGTAAATTGACACGCGTATCACCGTCGCCTGGAAAGAATTCTACCCCAGCCCCCCAATTCACACTTTTGACCGTGTCAAAGGCGCCACTCAGATGAGTGACTGGCACATCACTCTGCCAGGCCGCTTCAAAACGCCATATGGCACCCGC
>JAPHUG010000272.1 GCA_026197195.1 Sedimenticola sp. | reverse complement strand
CTGCTGCATAGGCTGTATCGAGTGTTCCAAAAGCACCTCTTTCCAGCCTTTTAGCCCAGGTGCCGTCCAGTCACCATAGATCCGTTTGACGCTTGCTGTCCCGTAATTGGCAATTTCCGATAGCAAACCATCAACGATGCTGGGTTGAGCGTTATCTGCATCAATTAAAACGGCAAGTCTGTCGGTGTTGTCCATAAAATGATCTTCATTCATCCAAGTAAAGGGATACTAAGTGTCCCGTAGAACAGCAGAATAACAGCTTTTCACGCGTACTGAAAAAAACCGAGCGGAACGGCTTCAGTAAAACCCTGCCTCTGGCATAATTAGATGTGGAAAGAGCGTAGGAGCACGATTTGTTCAATCTATTTAAAAAGCAACAAGAAGTGTTGGATGAGGCGTCTATTGCCTGGCAGTTTGAGCTTTTTGCCTGGGCCCTCAAAGAGTTTGATGCGAGTCTGTTCTTCAATCAGACCCTTCTGGTGACCCCGACCAATGAGCACTTTCCCGGTAGGGTCGATAGTGTGGATGGTATGGCTAATCTGATTTTTGATCAGGTTAAACAGTATGCACAGCTCGCTCATTGGCCCTGCAGACTGGTTCAGCAAGCGGACTATGATCCAGCCGAGCAGGAAGCTGTAGCGATTGCTGGTGCAATCCGTGGCCCTGGTGGCTTAACGCAGCCCAAATCAGAGGTTAGCCTCATTATTGCTTTCAATCCACAGCAGGTAGGTAATCCAGAAGCCCTTATCGGCGAGCTTGCCTATGCCTTGGCCTATTACCTCTCGACCATGGCCAGTGAGTCACCGCCTGGTGGTCAAGATAACTGGCCGCACGCTTGTGAAATACTGACGGTTTTTCTTGGTTTTGGCTTGATGCTCTCTAATAGCGCTTTTAATTTCAGGCGAGGTGGTTGCGGCAGTTGTGCATCAGCAGCAGCGAGTCGGGAGAGTCATCTTTCACAGTATGACCTCACCTATGCACTGGCGCTCTTTTCGGTATTAAAGGCGTTGCCGGAAAAGCAGGTTTTACGCCATCTGAAGAAGTCGCTACGGGGTTATTACAAGGCGGCGCTGCGTGACGTTCGGGGGCGGACTGAGCAAGTGGATTCGCTTTTAAGGCTTTATGAAGTAGTGAATTGATATTTCCACCCTATAATAAGGGTAATGGTTTACGTTAACGGGTAATCAAAAGGTGATTGAGCAAGATCATCTTTTTTGCAGGTTGCCCTTTTACTCTTCTGATGGCTTGTTATGATGCTAGCCGTGGAGGAGTCTACTAGTTTGTATTAGATATGGATTATTTGCGTAAAGTCTATCAACTGAATGTTAGCCTGCTCGGGGTGGTCCCTGAGGTGTGGCGTCAAGTGCGTGTGGCCGATAGCGATACACTGGCCGATTTGCATGACACGCTGCAGATTGCCATGGGGTGGACCAATATTCATATGCATATGTTCATCAAGGATGGTGAGAAGTTCGGTATTCCCGATGATCAATTTCCTGATGACACCACGAACGAGCAGAAGGCCCGTCTGCGTCAGGTGTTGAAAAAAGAGGGCGATAACCTGCTCTATATCTATGATTTTGGGGACGCCTGGGAGCATCGTGTTGTGCTGGAGAAGATTCTGCCTTATGACCTGTCCCAATCGCTTCCTGTCTGCTGTTATGGTGAAAGGGCCTGTCCACCGGAAGATGTAGGCGGCCCACCGGGCTATGATGAGTTTCTTGAGGCCACGGCTGACCCTTCGCATCCTGAGCATGACTATATGATTCGCTGGATCGGTGGTGGTTTCTCACCAGATCAGTTTGATGTCCGTGTCACCAACGAGCTGTTACGAGAGAAACATCTGCGTCTTGGCTAGTGTTGCTTCAGTGGATCGTGGGCATCTGTTTCAGCGGTTCTATTAATGATTCCAAACCATTTGTTTTGATCTCCAGAGCCAGGGCCATCAGCTGCCCCAGCTTGCCTTCTGGGAATCCCTGGTTGGCAAACCAGATCAGATAGGGTTCAGGCAGATCAATCAGCAGGCTGCCTTTGTATTTGCCAAATGGCATGGTTGTTTTTGCCAGTTTTACCAGGTCCTGCTTTTCAAACATAAGCACTCATGATTTTGGCTTGGTCGGTTTGCGTGACAGTGGTTTGTGCCCGGCCTCGCGCGGGGCGTCCTGGCTACCGTCCCCACTGGGCTTACGCCGTTTACCAATATTCTTTTTATCTCTGAGGCGCTGCTTGGGCTTTTTGGTCTTCGTTTTGGCCTCTTTTTCAGGGGTCTTGCCCTTTTTTGTGCCAGCTGATTTACCGGAGCTTTTGATCTTTTTCGGGCCTTTATACTTGCCCCCCACTTCCTTGATACTGCGCTGCTCAAACTCATGTTTCAGATAGCGTTCAATGCCGGTCATCAGGTTCCACTCCTGATGGGTGATCAGGGAGATAGCTAACCCCTGCTCTCCAGCACGACCGGTACGGCCGATGCGATGGACATAGTCCTTGCCGCTGCGTGCCATATTGAAATTGATCACCAGATCCACACCCTTGATATCCAGTCCTCGGGCGGCCACATCGGTGGCAACCAGCACCTTGATCGTTCCCTGGCGCAGAAAACCCATAATCTGATTGCGTTCGTCCTGGGTCATGTCTCCATGCAGGACGCCCACTCTTAAATGCTGCTTTCTCAGCTCTGGCCCGAGGGCATCAGCCTGCAGTTTGGTATTGGTGAAGACCAGCGCCTTGTCGTAGGTCTCGTTGTTGAGCAGCCAGGCCAGGATGCGCTGTTTATGTAGCTTGTCATCAGCCGGAATCACTTGTTGGGTGATATTCGTGTGTCGATCACGCACCGTACTGAGTGAGATGATCTCAGGATCATTCAGTAAGGTTTCTGTGATTCCACGTAGACCCCGATGGCCAAGGGTGGCAGAGAACAGCAGGGTCTGGCGCTTTTTATTGCACTGTTCAGTGATTTTCAAGACATCTTCACTGAAGCCCATATCCAACATGCGATCGGCTTCATCCAGGATCAGGACTTCCAGGTCACGGAAATCGGGCGTGCCTTGTTCCAGGTGCTCTAGCAGACGGCCCGGTGTGGCCACCAGGATCTCAGGATTTTTTCGAAACTGCGCCCGCTGATATTTGAATGATTCGCCACCGGTAATCAGGCCGATCTGCAGGCGAGTGGCGGCGATCAGCTTCTCACCTTGTTTGAGGATCTGGTGGCCCAGTTCGCGGGTGGGTACCAGTATCAGTACCCGTGTGCCGCTCTCCGGGGCTGGTGTGTTCAGCAGTCGATCGAGGGTGGGGAGCAGAAAAGCAAAGGTTTTTCCGCTACCGGTCTCGGCGCTGGCCATTAGATCCCGTTGAGTCAGGATGGCAGGAATGGCCTGTTCCTGAATGGGTGTGGCCTCTTTCATACCCAGTTTTTCTAGGGTCTGAAGGAGCAGGGTATGCAGTGGGAAACGGGATAGCAACGGGGTCACCTTAACAAGCAGGAAGTCGGAAATGAGCGCTATTGTAATCCATTGTGAGGCGGATGTTCGGAAATTTACGCCTGGGTCTGTCAGCTTGACCCGGAGGCCCGGCATTGGCGATGGGTCTATCTGTGAGATAATCCGCCCAAGGCGGTGTGACAATCACCCGCCATGAGTAAAAGGGGTAGCAGTGGATCAGTTTGATGTGGTGATTATCGGAGCGGGTGCGGCCGGTCTGATGTGTGCTGCAACAGCCGGTAGCCGGGGACGTCGTGTCTTGGTTCTGGATAGCAGTAAAAAAGTGGGCAAGAAGATACTCATGTCAGGTGGGGGACGTTGTAATTTTACCAATCTGACGATCGAGCCGGATAACTATGTATCGGCCAATCCCCATTTTTGTAAGTCAGCCTTAAAACGCTATACCCAGTGGGATTTTATTTCACTGGTGCAGCGGTATGAAATTGCCTATCACGAACGCGAGCATGGCCAGCTGTTTTGCGATGAGTCAGCGCGCGCGATTCTGGATATGCTCCTGGCCGAGTGCGACAAGGTGGGGGTCAGCCTGGTCAAGGGGTGTGAGATTACCTCGATCAGCTCACTATCAGGTTACCAGATCCAGACCGTTCACAACCTTTACCAGGCAGACTCACTGGTGGTTGCCACGGGGGGACTATCCATACCCACTATGGGGTCCAGTGGGTTCGGCTACGATATTGCCCGTCAATTTGGCCTGAAGGTATTGCCACAGCGTGCCGGTTTGGTTCCGTATACTTTCAGCGACCAAATGAAAGGGGTAACAGAGCGATTGTCGGGTATCGCTCTGCCTGTCTCCATCAGTTGCGGAGAAGTCACCTTTTCAGAGCAGATGCTGTTTACCCACCGGGGACTGAGTGGTCCTGTGGTGCTGCAGAGTTCCAATTACTGGCACCCGGGAGAGACGATTGTGATTGACCTGTTGCCAGGTATCAATGCCAAAAACTGGTTGCAGCTGTTGAAAAAAGAACACTCCAAAGGTTTGTTAAAAAATCTGCTGGCCAAACGATTGCCCAAAAAACTGGCCCATGAGTGGATGATGCTCTATTGGGTGGAAGTGAGTGAGAAGGCGATAGGGGATCTACCCGATATTCAGCTTAATCGTATGGCTGAACAGTTGAATGGCTGGGTATTGAAACCGGCGGGTACCGAAGGTTATCGAACGGCGGAAGTAACCCTGGGGGGGGTGGATACCGATGAGCTTTCATCCAAGACCATGGAGAGTAAAAAGCAGCCGGGTCTCTATTTTGTCGGTGAGGTGATGGATGTGACCGGGCATCTCGGTGGGTATAATTTTCAGTGGGCCTGGTCGTCCGGTTATGCCGCCGGGCAGTATGTCTAGATGGGCTCAGTCATCAATCCTGCCTATAAAAGAATATCTCTATCCACTTATTTACTAAGTGTCTGATTAAAATCGTTTAAGTTTCATTGGTAACAGTCGCTACCTGAGTTATGACCGCTGAAGATACGGCGGCAGAGGATATGGGACTTCGCACTTATCTGTTGTTCCGTCTGAGTCCACTCATTGACACTGAATTCGATATGGATCGAATACCTTTTGGAACGCGTTTACTATGAAAATCAAGACAAAATTGACTGTAGGTGCCAGCTTTCTGATGCTTTTGCCGGTGGTGCTGGTGAGTGCTGTGCTCGGTTGGGTGGCTGTTGAAAATGGCCGTGAAGCACTTGAAACCAAGGCCCAGAATCAGATGGTGGCCCTCAGAAACAGTAGTCAGAAAGCCATAGAACGTTATTTTGAAACCGTGCAGGCGCAGATTGTTACCCTGTCCGATAACCGCATGGTCATCGATGCCCTGAAGTCACTGCCCAATGCCTACAACAACTACCCCAGTAGTGTCGAAGCGACGGGCAATGCCGGTGCGGAAAAACTGGAGAAGATGCGCAATGCGCTACTCGAGTTCTACCAGGGGCCGTTTGCTGATGAGTATAAAAAGCAGAACGGTGGTGAACAGGTCGATGCAAAGGGTTGGGTTGATCAGCTGGATATCAATGGGACGACTTTGCAGTACGCCTATATTGCGGCCAACCCCAACCCTCTGGGAGAGAAGAGCGAACTGGCCGAGCCGGGCGATGGCTCTCTCTATGAGGT
>JAPHUG010000455.1 GCA_026197195.1 Sedimenticola sp. | reverse complement strand
TGGTAAATGCGCACTTACCCAGTACGTGGAGAAAGCATAGGCGACGATAAACAGTTTATCCAATTGATTTTATATTATTTATTAATCGTTTTTTTAGATTATTTGTCATGGATAATTAACAACCATGGGCCTTGCCAAATATCGTTACAGTGCAACGGGCAACAATAGAAAGATAGGGACGTTTTTTATCAGTGAAGCTCAAGTTCTAATGTGTCAATATTTTTTACATATTTAGACTACAAAAGCCATGGTATTTATATTTATAAAATAAAAACAATAAGATACCAATCATGGTTTATTTTTTGCTTGGTAAATATCTGACAAAGAGAGAACTGAACTAACAACAAACTTCAAGGTGTTGGGTATGAAGAAGAAATTACTAACAACTGCAATAGCCATCGGGCTAACAGCAGGACTATTAAACAGCGCACAAGCCGCACTGGTCACCGATGTTGTATTCAAGCTGGGCGTAAATTCCACTGTCAAACTTGATGCCTACACTGGCTGGACAACAGCAGGCAGCTTTGGTGTTGCAGGTGATAGTCACGTCACAGACAGCACGAAAGACTACCGTAGTACGCTTATTGATACTTGGCCAAACACTATGACCTCCGTGCGCGTATCCATGTTCAAGCAAGGCGTTGAGCAAGCCTTTATTGATTTTGATCCTTCGGGAACTAGCAGCACAAATTTCTTTACCACAGGCAACGTAACGGGCTCATCCTGGACGGATATCACCTCTGCACCCCACAATTTCTTCTCAATTGCTGGCGATGATTTTTATGACCGCCACTGGTTTGTGAATCGTAACTATGGTGGCTGCAGCGTAGACGTTGGCCACATGGTTGTAATCGATAGTGATGGCAGTCAACCTTGCGGCTGGGAGACAAATCGTCTTGTTAATGATCGGGCCTTTTTGTATTCCACTACAGCTATTAATGAAAACTGGAATCAGACAAATGGCGATATCGGTCTCGCTGACGTCTTTGCCGTATCTATAACGCGCAATGTCCCTGACACGGGAACTGTACCAGTACCTGCACCCCTTGCCCTTATTGGTCTTGGATTGCTTGGTTTAGGTATTAGGCGTAAGACGAAACAATAATTGTAAAATAGCTAAGACTTAAGACAAACAACCCCGCGCTTTTGTGCGGGGTTGTTTGCTATTAGAGACAATAAAGCATTTCTTAGGCATCATCCTGATCTGCACTTTTTTTAGCTACAACCTTCTTTTTTACGATCGTTTTCTTGGCCACTTTTTTCTTTGCGACCTTCTTCTTAGCCACCCGTTTCTTAGGGGGGGCCTTTTGCGGGGTCGTCACTGCTGTGGTCTGCTTGGCCGCTAATTCGGCGGCGGCAAAATCATCCACACCAATCAGGGCCATCACCTTGTCATCAAAGGCACGCAACTGGGCCGCCTCCTCTGCTGACAGAATACCTTTCTGCTCAGCCTCATTGATCTGAGAGGGGGTATCCTCCGTTTCAAATCGCCCGGCCTTCCGTGCGTTGTATACCCGGCGTTCCAGGGGTTTGACCGATTCCGTCAGTTCCAGAGCCTCCTGCAGAAGGCCTAATGGGTTGTTGGGTTCAACGGCCTGATAGATGCCCTGGCAGAGTCGGTCACGACTTGCGCTGGATTTCATCATCAGTTCGACTATCTGCAACCCCAGCTCATCAGCGGGCGACGAGTAGGTTCTTCCGCGGGGAAAGATGAGTACTCTCAGGAGTGCGGCTACCCAGCGGTTGGGGAAATTACGCAACAGCCCATGTAGCTGTTCCTGGGCATCATAGAGCAGTGACCGGCAGGCCCACTCAACAATGGGTATATCCTCCTGCGGAGAGCCCTGGTTGGTATGATGTTTCAACACCATAGAGGCCAGATAGATCGAACTCAGGACATCACCCAAGCGGGCGGAGAGCAGCTCTTTTCGTTTCAGCGCCCCCCCCAAGGTCAGCATCGCCACATCCGCTGCCAGTGCAAAAGAGGCGCTATAACGTGATATGTGCTGATAATAGCGTCGTGTCTCATCCTGGGTCGGGGCCTTGATGTAGCGCGCCTGGGTCAAGGCCATGACCAGCGAACGGGCCGCATTACTGATGGCGTAGCCAATGTGTCCAAACAGCGCCTCATCAAAGGCCTTTAGGCCGGAATCCCCCGCTGCACCAGCCGCTTCCATCTCCTTTAACACATAGGGATGGCAGCGCACCGCACCTTGACCAAAGATAATCAGGCCCCGGGTCAGTATATTTGCACCTTCCACGGTGATGGCAATGGGTATGCCCTGATAGTTACGACCCAGGTAGTTCTTCGGCCCGAGCATGATGCCTTTGCCACCTTGTATATCCATCGCATCATTGGCTATCTGGCGACCCATCTCGGTATTGTGGTACTTGAGAATGGCCGAAGGCACCGAAGGCTTCTCACCCTCATCAATCGCAGCAATGGTGACATCCGCTGCTGCACTCATGATGTAGGTACGACCCGCCATACGTGCCAACACCTCGCCAACACCGTGAAACTTCCCAACGGGCAATCCAAACTGGCGACGAATCCGTGCATAAGCACCCGTGGCATAGACGGCGGCCTTACCCGTGCCAACGGCATTGGAAGGCAAAGTAATGCCTCGTCCGACGGATAGCTGCTCCACCAGCATCTTCCATCCCTGCCCGGCCATTTTTGGACCACCAATAATGGCATCCAAGGGAACAAACACATCCTGTCCCTGAGTGGGGCCATTCTGGAAAGGGATATTCAGGGGAAAGTGACGCCGACCAATGGTGATACCGGGCAGCTGTGTGGGGATCAGGGCAGCAGTGATACCGTATTCATCCTGATCACCCATCAGGTGCTCGGGATCGTAGAGTTTAAAAGCCAACCCCAGCACGGTCGCAATCGGGGCCAGGGTGATGTATCGCTTGTCCCAGTTGAGCCGGATACCAATCACCGGCTTCCCTTCATACTCACCCTTGCAGACAACGCCGGTATCGGTAATCGCCGTGGCATCCGAGCCGACACGAGGTGAGGTCAATGCAAAACAGGGAACCTCATCACCTGCTGCCAATCGCGGCAGATAATAATCCTTCTGGGCTTCGGTTCCGTAATGGAGCAGCAGTTCACCCGGCCCCAGTGAATTGGGCACCCCCACCGTGGAGGCGGCCACCAGACTCCTGCTGGCCAGCTTGGTCAGTACCTTTGATTGTGCCAGCGCAGAAAACTCCAGCCCGCCATACCGCTTGGGTATGATCATGGCAAAGAACTTCTCCTGCTTGATATAGGCCCAGATTTCCGGAGGCATATCGGCCAATTCATGCGTAATCTGCCAGTCGTCCAGCATACGACAGAGCGTTTCGGTCGGACCATCAAGAAACGCCTGCTCCTCTCGCGTCAGATGGGGGGCCGGCATTTGGTGCAGTTTTTCCCAGTCAGGTGAACCTGAAAACAGTTCGCCCTCCCACCAGACCGTACCCGCCTCCAGTGCTTCGCGTTCCGTCTTCGACATGGGCGGTAGCATCTGTCGGTAAATACCCAGAAGGCGTCGAGACAACTTATTTCGTCTGAAATCAGAGAAGTTCAGCGACACCATACCCAGGTAAAGCAGCCAAAGTATCAGAAGCCAAAGCCCCCCCGCACAACCCCACAGCGAATAGGCCAGCAGCACCCCACCCATGATCAGTGTGGATCGTTTCAGACTGTCACGTTGATAGGCCAATGCA
>JAPHUG010000015.1 GCA_026197195.1 Sedimenticola sp. | reverse complement strand
TTCCACCTAGGATTCTAGGTTAGCTCCTCCAAATTGTCGAACTATGCTAGTCTCCAAACCTTTATTAACTTGCGAGTATGTGATGAAAGCACGGGTAAAGTGGGTAGAACAGACCCTTATGGTGGGTGAATCGGGAAGTGGGCATGCCGTGGTGATGGATGGCCCCCCCGACTTTGGTGGTCGGAATCTGGGCGTCAGGCCGATGGAGATGATGCTTTTAGGCTTGGGAGGATGTACCCAGTTTGATGTGGTACACATCCTTCGAAAAGGTCGAAACGAGGTTTCGTTGTGTGAGGTGGAGCTGGATGCGGAACGTGCCGAAACCGATCCAAAGGTCTTTACCAAGATTCATGTGCATTTTCGGGTGGCGGGCCCTGGCTTGACGGAAAAGACGGTGGCGCGGGCTGTTAAATTGAGTGCAGAAAAATATTGCTCGGCTTCGATTATGCTGGGGCAGGTGGTTGAGATCACGCACGACTTTGAACTGGTTTTGGAATAAGCTCGTGGGTATGCGGCGGGCGAGATGATTTTATGGGTCGGAGTTAGCTCGCACCCCTTAAAAGGATTGTACGGCGCTTTCTGCATGGATCGACTCCGACCCCTCTCCTGGGGCCGGGGTTAAGAGAGTCGGTTTTTGAACTCCTGGTAGCCGAAGGTACGCACCATTCGTAGTTGATCCTCAGCAGTCCAGATCGCCAGTGATGGGAGGTTGACGCCATTGAAGGTGGTATTTTTCACAAAGGTGTAGTGAATCATATCTTCCAGCACGATTTTGTCGCCGACCTTTAGTGGTTTGTCAAAGGCGTAATCGCCAATGACATCACCTGCCAGGCAGGTGTTTCCCCCCAGCCGATAGGTATAGGGCTTTTCACCCGGCTCACCCGCGTCCCTAATGGTGGGGCGATAGGGCATTTCCAGCACATCGGGCATATGTGCGGCCGCTGAGGTATCGAGTATGGCGATCGCCATATTGTTGTGCACTATATCCAAGACCGATGCGACCAACGGCCCGGTCTGCCAACCTACGGCGCCACCAGGTTCCAGGTAGACCTCAACATCGTAGCGTTCTCGAAACGTCTTGATCAGGCGGATCAACAGGTCAATATCGTATCCTTTGCGGGTCATCAGGTGGCCGCCGCCGAAGTTGACCCACTTCATCTGGGGAAGCCATTGGCCGAATCGCTCTTCAAAGGCAGCCAGTGTTCTTTCCAGACTATCGGCTCCGCACTCGCACAGGGCGTGGAAGTGAAGTCCCTCAATGCCTTCAAGTGCTTCGGGATGGAACTCTTCGGGTGTGACGCCCAGGCGTGAGGTACTTCCGCAGGGGTTATACATATCAACAGCCACTTCATCCACCTGTGGATTGACCCGAATGGCACAGGAGATACCGGCGTCCAGCGCCTGCTGGCCAAATCGTCGCCACTGGTTGAATGAGTTGAAGGTGATGTGATGCGCCCGCTTCAGAATCTCAGGGAACTCCGCATCGGTATAGGCTGGCGCGTAGACATGAACCTCTTTGCCAAACTCGTCTGCCGCTAATCGTGCTTCGTTCAGGGAGCTGGCAGTACAGCCGTGCAACACCTCCCTTATGATCGGGAAGGTGCTCCACATGGCGTAGCCCTTCAGTGCCAGGATGATTTTGCAGCCTGATGCGACCTGAACTTGATCCATTAACTTCAGGTTCGCACGTAGCTTGTTCTCCTCAAGCACATAGCAGGGCGTTGGGATGCGTGAGATATCGAGAGTCATGCGGCTAGTTACCGTCCTTATTCTGGAAGTGAATCGACATCGATGTCGGTTTCAGTATCGGTCCAGGGGAGTCCATAGCTGTTGAGTGCGGCCATGAAGGGATCGGGGTCAAACTGTTCCATATTCCACACGCCCGGTTTCATCCATTGACCAGTCAGCATCATCATGGCGCCGATCATGGCGGGAACACCGGTGGTGTAGGAGACGCCCTGTGCGCAGGTCTCCTTGTAGCACTCCTGGTGATCACAAATATTGTAAATATAACGGGAGACCGGTTTGCCGTCTTTGCTGCCTTTGGCGATCACGCCGATATTGGTTTTACCCACGGTGCGTGGACCCAGGGAAGCGGGGTCAGGGAGCAGGGCCTTGAGGAACTGGATCGGCACAATCTCACGGCCCTCAAAATTGATAGGCTCAATCGAATCCAGTCCGATATTACGAAAGACCTCCAGGTGTTTCAGATAGGCATCGCCAAAGGTCATCCAGAAGCGCATCCGCTTAACGCCGGGTATGTTCTGGGACAGTGATTCCATCTCCTCGTGATAGAGTAGGTACATCTTTTTGGGGCCGACCTGTTCAAAATCGAAGGTGTGGTGTATCTCCATTGGCTGGGTTTCCACCCATTCACCGTTTTCGAAATAACGACCATTGGCGGTCACTTCCCGAATATTGATCTCTGGATTGAAGTTGGTAGCGAAGGCATAGCCGTGGTCACCGCCATTACAATCCAGAATATCAATCGTATCAATCTGATCAAAATGATGCTTCTGCAGGTGGGCGCAGAAGACGTTGGTGACGCCAGGATCAAACCCGGAGCCCAGCAGCGCCATCAACCCGGCCTGCTCAAATCGCTCACGGTAAGCCCACTGCCACTTGTATTCAAATTTAGCTTCATCCAGGGGTTCATAGTTGGCGGTATCAAGGTAGTGGACCCCTGTTTCAAGACAGGCGTCCATGATGGTCAGGTCTTGATAGGGGAGCGCGACGTTGATGACCATGGCGGGCTTGATCTGATTGATCAGTTCTACCAGCTCTGGCACATTGTCAGCGTCAACCTGGGCGGTGGTGATCGTCCTGCCGCTCTTCTGTTTGATCTCTTCAGCAATCTGGTCACATTTTGCGCGTGTTCTGCTTGCCAGATGGATGTTACTGAACACCTCTGGAAGCTGGGCGCATTTATGAGCCACGACACGACCTACACCGCCGGCCCCGATAATCAATACAGTACTCATCGTATTTGTGTTCCTAATGGTTTAGAAATAGAGCGTCTTGCACAGTAATCAGCTCTGCCGTTGATGGTTTATTTGCAATATTTTCACGTGCCCCTGTCAGTTGTTCGTTGACTTGGCTCAGGCAAAGATGACGTTAAAGTGGAGAAGCGCACAATAATACCAACCTGTTGATAATAGCGTCGATAGTGCGATCTATTCAATCAGTCTGGCTCATGCTCATGGCAATTAACTCAATGGGATGTACCACGCGCAGGTTTTTATTCGTCTTTCGCAGGCCGCTGGCCAGCTGGAGGGCGCAGCCACTGTTGCTGGTGGCCAGGAAATCCAGTTCAGCGGGCTTAAATGTCGCCATGGCCTTGTCACGAAGCGCGTCTGATAAAGTAGGCTGCTCAAGTAGATAGCTCCCCGCAGCCCCGCAACAGTCGATCTGGGTGAGGGGGGTGAGATCTATTTCAGGAATACGATTGAGTAGCAGCGGTGGCTGGTCATCGAGCTTGAGTGAATGCTTGAGTGAGCAGGGCGTGTTAAGACCGATGCGATAGGGCAGAGGATTTAGCGTGACCTCAGGGGGCCAGTTGCAGCTATTTATAAAGTGCGATATCTCCCAGGTTGGCACTGAAAAGCGCTGCTGATTGAGCTGGGCACCACACCCGCTGGCAACATAGAGTACGGCGTCCAGGTTGTCTCTGCCGAATGCGGCCTGGTTTTGTTGTGAATAGATAAGGGCGGTCTCACTATCGCCGGCGTGTTGATGCAGTGCCCCACAACAGCCTTGCTGTGTGGGTATCACCACCTCAAATCCCAGGCGGTTCAGAACACTAATCGCTGCATCGAGGGCAAGACGGTCGCTGATGCGTCCTGCGCAGCCGGTGAATAAACCGACGCGACCCTGTTGTGCTGAGGTTGCCGGATAGTCTCTTCTCCAGTGACCCACCTTGGCATGGGTGGGTATTAAATCATCCAGGCGTCGAAATTGCCTTCCAGCAACAGCGCGTAAAAGGTATCGGACGCCACTGAAACGGTAGAGCCATAAAGCGAAGCGGCTGGCCTTGTGATAGGGCAGTTTTGCGATGAGGCTGTGGCTAATCTGGGCTAAACGTGATCGTTTATCTCTGATGGAGCGGGCCTGATCAATCAGCTCATGGTATCGCACACCTGAAGGGCAGGAGGCTTCACAAGCCAGGCAGGTCAGGCAGCGATCCAGGTGATACTGGGTCTCCGTACTTGAGAGCTGGCCACTCGCAAGGGCCTGAATAAGAGAGATGCGCCCCCTAGGTGAGTCGCCCTCATCTCTTGTGAGCTTATACGTAGGGCAGTGGGGCAGGCAGATGCCGCATTTAACGCAGCGATCAGCTTCCCTTAGAAGGTCTGAAGAGTGCACGTGATTGGGAATAGCCTTGTTTCAGGATGCTTTATATATAGGAAGTGGATTGTACCTGCCCAAATGAAAAAGCGCAGCTTTACAATTCAACGATCCAGGCAGACCCGTTTCGGGCAGTGGGCTAATATTGGCTTGACATGATAATTAAAATATAAGAATATACTAACACTTTAAGTGCTTTGCATCTTTGAGTAATCCATCCTCCTTTGGTGGTTTAATATTTAAAAGGCGTAACGTCCCCCGTTGCGCCTATTTTTTTGCCCAGAGAGGGGCTCTTGCCGCGAAGCACAGGGAGGCGCGCGAACGGCTTCCATAAAATAATGCAAACGGGTCTTGCGGGAGTGCGTTCGATCCGGTAATATTCGCGCTCTTTTTTAAAGCGCTAGTATTGTTACTCCGCTGGAGCAAGTCAGATGACGACCGTAAGTGCAAAACCCGCAGAAGTGC
>JAPHUG010000047.1 GCA_026197195.1 Sedimenticola sp. | reverse complement strand
CTTTGGATTGGTTAATTGCAGAAGCAATCCCTCACTAAACTGCAGCTTTCGGCTTTTCTTGGGTATATCACGCTCATTGATTGCTATACGCGGTGAACACCACAATTTTAATCCAAGATAGACTAGGTAAGCCGCACCCACAAACTTGATGACAGAAAATGCCACGGCTGAGGTAGCAAGCAATAATCCAAGACTGGTAGCCGATACACTGGCAACAACAAACGTCCCTAGAGCAATCCCAAGTATTCCGTTAATGGTACCAGAAAGACCAAATCGAACAGCATTACTCAGTGTTAATATCACACCTGGACCAGGACTGAGAACCGTTATCAAAGCGATTACAAAGAATAGAAAGTAACCGTCCATGCTTACCTCTTTATCATTTACGTACGCTAATTGAAGAATTGAACAGATATTACACTACCACCTATTTCTATCTTACAAAAGTATTTAAACGACTTACTCAATAATAGCTCCGCTTGACCGAATTCAACTTATTCTGCATTTCACGCACAACAGCACCGTATTTCCGGGTGCATTTGCGCCAGGCCAGATAACGTTCACGTTTCTTACCATACTCATTGTACTTTTCGGGTTCCTCGCCGCAGAGCCGGTGCATTTGCGCTGTCGCGACATCCAGATCCTTCTGGGCCTTGTTGCGCTCTTTCATATATTCGGCCTCTGACTCCCGGGCACTCTCTTTTTTACTGTTGGCCCAATCAATAGCACATTGATACTCATTGACGGGCTTTTGATAACGAGCCAACTCTTCATTGAAGGTAGACGATTTATTTCGATACGACGAGGAGTAGTACTTGCGTTTGGGCGCAAGATAACGATCCAGGGCTTGTTTGGAGCGTTCCAGGGTCTGACTCCAGTACTTGACCTTATCATTCAATGTCTTAACGCTGAGACGACGTTTCCCCGATGCAGTGGGCAGTTTCAGCTCACCACAATAGAGCTCACCCTCTACCGTGGTCGGCACTAAAACAGAGGCGGAAGTGGTATGTACCTGAACCTGATCTTGTGCAACCGGTGTTTCCTCCTGAATCGGAGGGGTTTGACTGAAGTGAGTCTCACCATTGGCATCAACCCATTTGTACATTTTCGCAGCAGCAGCCACACCCCATCCAGAGAGGAAAAAACAGAGCAGGAACATTTGAATCAAAAAACGCAGCATACATACTTACCCTTTATTCACTTCACATCAGACTGTCTTAAAACCATAAAACCTATCACTATTAGCCTGAAACATATATTGCGAACCATACAACTCCCTAAAAAACACTGTACGTAATGACAAGCAATTAATAACTAAAGTAACCTGCTGTTATCCATTGTACCTATTCAGCCAAAACGCCCAATGAATTGAATTAAGCCCAGTAACAACTTAACTATCGGCGAGAGGTTTACTGTTCTTGAATCTTATATTCCCGGCACATCAACAGGTTGTTATTTGACTTGATGCGCGCTATCTCCTATGGCTGCAGTTGATACCTTACAACAGGCCGTATTAAGGAACCCAACTCATCAGAGCGACTAGGCATTGCTGATCATATGAATATCACGCTGTGGGAAGGGTATGGAAACACCTTTCGCATCAAACTGTTCTTTAACGCTTCGGGTGATATCCCAGTACACATCCCAGTAATCAGGCGTATTGACCCAGGGACGAACAATAAAGTCTACTGAAGACTCCCCCAGGGTATGCACTTTTATTACCGGCGCAGGGTCAGTTAGTACCCTGGTGTCTGATTCGACAATGTCACGAAGTATGGCTTCAGCTTTGGCCATATCATCACCATAGCCGATACCAAAAACCATATCAACACGACGCTTGGTCTGTGCCGTAACATTACGTATTACACCACCCCAGATCTTATTGTTGGGCACCACCAGCTTTTGATTATCGGGTGTCATGATAGTTGTGGCCACCATATTCATCTCCTGTACCTTACCAGTAACTCCGCCTGCCTCAATTGTGTTGCCGATATCATAGGGGCGATAGATCAGGATCATCAGACCCGAGGCAAAATTGGATAAGGTCTCCTGTAGTGCAAAACCGATAATAAAACCAATAACACCAAGACCAGCCAGTAAAGGACCAATCTGAACACCCATTTGTGAAAGTGCCACCAGCACACCTACCAGCATCACCGCCTTGCTGGACAGGTTGACAAAGAAATCCTGAAGTAGTTTGGAGACATGCAACTTCGATGCACTCAGAGCGCGCCTGACCAATCGCTCTGATAGGTTAGAGAGGAACTTAAAAAGCAGCAGTATGATACCGATGACGACCGTCTTCAGAAAAAGTCCGGGACCATTCTCCCTCGCCCATTCCATGAGTGACTCCATCCACTGCTGTGTCAGGCCAATAACCACCTTTCGATCAAAAATATCGCTACTGATCTCACCCGTAGCCATGATAAGTAATTGACTGTAGGGCGTTGTATCAATACCTCTTTTTCCCATGATATCGATAGTTAAGGCAAGGCTCTTGGCATTACTCTGCTTTTTTTCCAGTAAAAGCTGTAACTCAACTGCGATACTCTTTTTCTCATCATCGGATGCTGATGCTTGCCGTTTTTCCAACTTTTTGATTTTATCCAGAAAGACTTCAATTCTTCCTGCACTGGTTTTTGCCCGCTCTTTCAATAAAGCATCCAGATAGCTGATATCATTTTCTGCATTCAATCCCAACGCAGACATTTTTTCACTGTGCTCAAAAAGTGCCAATATCAGATCGCTATTATGGTCAAGTGCGGCGGTTAGCGACTCTTGCAGCTTTAACGTCTGCTCAGGCGTTTCCTTCTCCTGCTGCGTACGCAGTGACTCTATCTCTTTCTGTACGGATTCGATATCTTTTCGAATAACCTGCGCCAGTTGTTTCACCGGCTGCTTGATCTTTTCAACCAATGCAGTGATATCTTCACCCGCCTCTTTCTGCTCGACTAAACGCTTCAGTAGCTTGCGCATGGTTTTTCGATAGGTGCTTTTAACCTGAAGTGAACGATTGGTCAGTGCCAGTTGGTCATCACCTGCGGCCTTATTCAGGTCGATACGAATCTGACCCAGCTCATCACCCAGATTCTTTAACTGATCAAGCATATCCTGGGTGATATCTTTAGCGGGCAGTTCATCGACAGCCGCTTGAGCGTTGGATTCCGCTGTCTGTTGCTGAGCCACATTTGATGATGTGAAAAAAAGCAGGAGCAACAAAAATAGAACCCCTATCCCTCTATTCAATCCTGTATGACGTTTCATGGCACTCTCTCCCCTGCATCTATTGCACATGCCTTTCATAATTTTTTGTTATAACACCAGTGAGCATGACCGAGTATGACACGCGTCAACCCTACCGCCATTCTATATTCGTTTGGAATCAATCAAGCGGCCTATCTACTGACGGGCAGGCGAGTACGTAATCTATAGTCTAAGAACAACGGGGGCCTTCAAGGCAACCAGACAGAGAAACAACCTCCAGGAAGTTTGTAGCCATTCTCAAGCTTAATAAAGCCCGTTTGCTCTCTGTTTTTATGCATTTCCGCAATAAGTGTTGCAAAGTATAAACCCAACTGAGTTCTTCCCTCCGCAATATCACGATGTAAATCCAGAGAAGACTGGGTGGCCAGCATACCTTTTGGAAAGCCTGCGCCGTTATCTTCAACCCGAAACACCAGAAAACCATCCTCTTCTGCTGCCGATATACGTAGTTTGTTATGGGTATAACGAAGCCCGTTACCTACCAGGTTATTCATGACACCACGAACCAGACCTTCGTCAAAATAGCCATAGAGGTCAGGGTCACACTCATAGATCAAATCAATATGATTCGCTTCTGCTGACGCATGATTTTCCGCCACTACCTCTTCAAGAAAATTGGCGACATCCACATCCTCAATAGTGGGTGATATTCTCTCATTCTCAATCTTGTAAAGCGTCAGCAGCTCAATCAGATTATTGTTGAGCCGCTTGGCTTCATTTTGTAACGCTGTCACTTTTTCCGGTTTGTCGTACTGAAATGAAGGGTCATCTGTCAGCTGTTCCAGGGTATGCACTACCATACTCAAGGAGTTCTTCATGTCATGAATCAATGATGCCAGCACGTCGTAGAATTGCATTACCTATTCTCCCTATGACTTAGCTCCATCCAACAACTGCTTGAGCATGCGTTCCATTTTATGTAGCGTCCTGTTCTCAGAGTCCATCTGGCGTACACGATTCAGGTATTCACGCACTTGATCTATCCGCTTAGGAACAATGCCTGATTTTTTCATTTGCAGCATGAAGATACGGGCCGCATTAAGATTAACCACCTTGTTTCCAGGCATACCTTCAACCGCCTCTTCAAACAGCAACATCGCCTCATCCAGCTTACCTACTTTGGCAAGCTCCACACCCCGGTTATTCAGCCGGACAATGCCTTTTTTGATATCGGCGATCAGCGCATTGGGATCATCCGACAATCCAAGGTCACTCAAGGTGGCCCCAACCTGTTTCAAAAAGGCCTCGTCCGAATGGTTATTCTTGACGGCTTGCTGCAATAGCTCCTGGGCACGTTCGACCTCACCCATTTTGCTGCAGGAGCGCGCCATATCTAGCGCTAACTCGGGTGCCGCCTTGGTTCCCAGCTCTTTATAGAGTTCGTGAGCATTACACATACAGCTTCTTGCCCGCTCACCATTCCCCATATCTTCCTGCAAAACGGCTTCCGTCATTGAGGAGTATAAGTCGGCTTCCTTATTTCCCTTGAAGGTCTTCTTCAGATCACGCAGTACCTTCAGGCCCATTTCACCATTGACGTTAGTCGCCTTCGCTTTGGCCAGGTTGGCATAAATAGAGGGGTGTTTGTAGATTGAGTACTTACCCAGATGAATAGCCTGACTAAAGGCATGTTCCGCTACTTTTTCGTCATGATTGGCCAAGGCCAATTCACCCAGCGCGCGTTGCCTGACAATCGCTTTGGCTGAATGTGCCGTGGCCGTTTCAAGTACCTTCTGAGCACGCACAGGTTCATCAAGTGCCAACTCTGTCTTGGCAAGCCAATCATAGGCGGCCATAAAACGCTCGTTGCCATCCAGCAGGCCCTGAAAAACCATTTTGGCTTCATCATAGCGCCGGTTACCAAAATAGGCCTTGCCAATACCAAGCCGCGCCCAGGCAATCTCTCGCTGTACGAGCACATCAGAGTAGATCGCCTCAGCCTGATCATAGGCTCCGGCCTTAATACAGAGATCCGCTTTTAGTTTGATAAACTCATTGACGTTTCTTGGGTTTTCTTCAATCCGTTTATCCAGTAGCGCATTGGCAACATCATACTCTTTATGATCGATGGCATTTTCGATTTCGAGCAGATCAGCCTTTCGATTGAGGAGTCGCTCCAGTCGCTGTGCAAGAAGATCCTTGGTGAAGGGCTTGGTCAGATAGGAGTCCGGCTCATACTCTACGGCCCCCATGACCATCAGGCGCGTATTTTCTGCAGTAATCATGACGAATATACTACTGACGCCAATTAGTTTCCTGGCTCGAATCTCTTCTAATATCTGCTGCCCATCACGCCCATCACCGAGGTTATAATCACAGAGAATCACGTCATAGCGTTTTGACTCTATCAGGGCGATCGCCTCGCGACCATTTGCCACCGAATCAATCTGGGTCACGCCAAATGACTGCAGCATATTACGCAGCACACCACGCATATCCCCGTAGTCATCTACAATCAAAAAACTGAGCTGTTCAATCTTGTTCGCCATACCGCATTCTCAACTGCTTCTCTGCTTTCATACTACATCGACTCTGACTGGATGAGTGCATATCAATTAATCTACTATCACTGACCATCAAGCTTCACCTGCTCTTCACTGCAACAGCGATTACGCCCGCCCCGCTTGGCCAGGTAGAGTGCTTCGTCGGCCCGCTCAAATGGCTTTTTCCGGCCATCACCTTTCCTGAATGCGGCCACCCCGCAGGAAACCGTAATGTTCACTCTGTTATCACCGGATCTGAACGGTTTTTCTTCAACTGCCTGGCGAATCTTCTCAGCGACAATCATGGCACCTTTCAGGTCCACCTCGGGCAACAGTACCACAAATTCCTCCCCGCCATAGCGGGCTGGAAAATCAACTTTTCGGGTGGCCTTTTTCAGATGGGCACCAATCACATGTAGCACCTTATCACCCGCCAGATGCCCATAGGTGTCGTTGACTTTTTTAAAGTGATCAACATCCACAATAATCATACTCAGGGGATAACCATAACGATTCCAGCGGGTAAACTCTTCTTCCAGCTTACAATCGAAGGCATGGCGGTTATTCAACCCTGTCAGGGCATCGGTAAATGCCTCACTCCGGGCTTTTGCAACCGACTCTTTGAGTGAGGCGGTTTCATGCTCCATATCACCAATCTTGGTATTGAGGTGATCGATTCGCTGTTCAAAATCTTCCACCAGTCGCGCTGTATCATTGCGATTGCCCCGCAGGCGCTCCTGTATCAAGTTCAAACGTTCGGAAATGCTCTCTTTGAGATCCTTAAGCTCGGTGGCTTGATCCACACTCGCCTGCAAGTGTCCCATCTGGGTCTGCATATCCTGATCCAACTGTTGACTGCTGTCGGCAAGCGCCCCTCCCACCGTGCTTATTCCTGTCACTTCCTGATCCAGCTGCGTCAGCTGTTCAGTCATTTGCAACAGAAAACGCTCAACCTCCTGGCGTTCATTTTCTGCCTGGGTTTTGGCATGTTCTACCAGTTGTAGAAGTTCCGTTAGTATAGTGGGAATATCGTTGGCCACGATGCCCCGTGAGAGCTGCTGTCTGAGCGCCTGCACCCTTGGCTTCAGCTGTTCGGTAACATCCAGTCGTTCAATGAGCTGCAGTAACACCTGGTCAGCGGGTGGCAGAGCACTAATGGCACCGCTCTCTGAATCCGTCGTCAGGATCCCGACCAGATCATTGATCAGCTGTTCTAATGCCAAACTGCCGGTGGCAGTAGCCGCCCTGTCAGCCACTTTTTGAAGTGCATCGGCCTGCGCGTGTTGATGTGCAAGCCGCTGCGCCAAGGATACCAATAACGACTGCCCGCCATCCCCAACCTTTTTGTCAGTTGATTCAGATCCGGCAGGCGCAGGCTCAGATTCACGGCGTTCATTCTCTTTGTTGAACAGTTTACCGATCAGGCCCTTTTTTTCCGGCTCTGCTGCCGGGACATGGGCCAGAGCATCCAGAACCAATGATTGAGCGGCCTTGATCGTTTCTGGCGCAGCAGGACTCTTTTTTAACGCCTTGGCAAGTTTACGGGCCTGCTTTTCAAAGGCTTTAGGAAACTGCGCCTCAGCGAACAGTGCCAGCCAGGGAGAATCAGCCTCCTGAGTAGTTGTGGCCGTTTCACGTTTGGCCTGGACACCCTCAGCCTTGCCGACGATATCCTCAACCAGACGAAGCAACGCCTTAATGTCCTGTTCACCTCGAACCCGATTGCGTAGCTGTTCCAGACGTTCATCCAACAGTGGATCGAGACCATCGCCCGCCAGGGATAGACGGGATATGCACCGCCTCAAGGCGGTCTCAGCACGCTCCCAGCGCTCCTCCTTGCGTTCCAGATCAGCTAGACTGTCGAAGTACTTCTTTTTCCACTCACCCGCCGGTTGGTTCATTATCCCCTCATGGACAAATACCTAATTTAATACCTATCGGCAGTATAGTGAGCTATGTTTAATAAAAACCTGACTTCCGCCACACCCATCACAACAGCAACAGATAGAAGCATTTAAATTCAATGGGTTAGCTTTCCCATCTACGGCGGCCAATCGCCAAGCTATCGGCTTAGCCGACGTCGACACCTGTGGAAAAAAAGAATGGAGCGTGGTGTCCCCCTTGGTGCAGCATCAACCGTATCAAAAAAACGCTTCACCCTCGCTGCAACAGTGGCCCAGTCTTCCTCTGGTTCGCCCACCCTTCCCAGGAGAAGACCCCCAGCGCCGTCCAGATAAAGCCGAACGTGATCATCTGGTAACCGCTAAAGGGTTCGTTATAGAGGTAGATAGCCAGCAGGAAGGTGATACTGGGCGCCAGGTAGTGCAAGACCCCGACCGTGGTCAGTGATAATCGGTTTGCAGCCGCTGCAAAACAGACCAGCGGCAAGGTGGTTACCAGACCGGCCAGAATCAGCAACAGATCCAGCGTTAGAGTGATCGTGCCGAAGTGCAGATCACCCGTCACATCGAGCCAATAGAGGTAGATCAGGGCAAAGGGTGACAGCAGCAGGGTCTCTACACTAAGCCCAAGAAGCGGGTCCACAGAGATCTTTTTTCGGATTAATCCATAAAGCCCAAAGGTCACGGCTAAGGTCAGTGCAATTAATGGTATTTCACCAAAAGCCACCACCTCATTGGCTACACCACACAAGGCCAGCACGATAGCCAATAACTGGTAGGTTCGCAGCCGTTCACTGAAAAAGATAACCCCCAGTAAGACGCTGAATAGAGGGATGATGAAGTAGCCCATACTCGCGGCCACAATCTCGCCACGCGCCACGGCACCGATAAAGGTCAACCAGTTAGCCGCTACCAGCAGGGCTGTTACCAACAGCCAGCCGACACGCCTGATATCAGAAAACAGTCGCATGAGAGCGCCCCACTGCTGTTGCCAGGTGATCAGCAACACCAGCAGCGCCACAGACCAGATAACCCGGTGCGCCAGTACCTCGGCCGGCGATACGGAAGCCACTGCCTTGAAGTAAACGGGACCAAAACCCCACATCCCAAACGCCAGCAGACCATAGATAAAACCTGTGCGCGCTTCACTGTGAACCGAAGTTGTCGGACTCATGATTTGGCCACCTCCAGTTCTCGCACCAGAAACCGCCGATGAAAGCGTTCACTGCTTCGATGCAGCAGGCGACTGATGATCGCCACTACCAAAAAACCAAACAGCAGGCGCATCCAGAGAATGCCACTGATATCGGCCCCTAACAGCAGGATTAACAAGGTGTCTTCAATCACGCTGTGACAGAGCGCCAACAACGTCATGGCACTGAATACATCACGGTAAGGGACATGCCCCGCCTGCGCCTCTTTTATCAACAGGCCGCCGCCAAAGGCCAGACCCAGGGTGAACCCCACAACGGTGATAGTGGTTGCCGTAGGACCAATCCCCAGCAGACGCAGTACCGGTTGCAATAGCCAGTGGAGCAGCCGCTCTATGTGTAGCAGTCGTAACAGTTTCAGTGTGGTAAGCAGGATGGAGATGATCACCAGGATCATACCAAGACTCTTTAACTGGCTGACCAGCCAGGCCGAATACGATTGATCAACGACGCCCGGCGACCAGAGCAGTTGATTCGGCTGCTGTAACCAGCCACCCCAGCCATACAAATGGTGCAGTAAAAAACCCAGGAGAAGCGCACTGGAGAGACGAATCAGCAGGGTCACCCCGAGCCTGACGCCCGCTTTCTGGGCGATACGAGCCTCAATAGGCAGGGTATGGGCCATCAGCATCATGGTCCCAATCACCGTCACCTGGGCAACCGTGAGGGACTCGCTCTGAGCGACATTAAAGAAGATAATCATGCCGGTGTAGATATTGGTCAGCAAAGTGGTAGCCCAAACCAGCCCCATCGACTCCGGCAGCCCCACCCAGGCCATCACAGGCCCCAACAACTGGGCAATAACAGCCACCCCGCCGACCTCTTCCAGCAGCTTTACCAACAACAGCGTCGGTATCATGATTTTGAATAAGGTGCTGGTAACCTGATAGATATCCCGCAGCAACGCTTTTAACTCGTTTTTCACTCACTGTTCCGATAGGTTGATTTGTCTGGTTGATATTGTAATCAAATCAATTCTGCTATGATTTCTTATAGTCATTAATTTTTTGACTATTATTTTTTTATTTTCAATATTATGTATTTTTATTTCTTTTTATTAAATAAATACTGAATATTATTAATCATGGCACCTCATACTCTTGATCGAATTGATGAACGCATACTCAATCAGTTACAGAAAGATAATCAAATCAGCAATTTAAAACTGGCAGAGCAGGTCGGACTCTCTCCACCCGCCTGCCTGCGGCGGGTAAAACGGCTGCGGGATGAGCAGGTCATAACGGGTGATGTATCACTGGTTGATCCCCAGATCGCCGGCCACAACATCAATATCATCGTGGAAGTTGAGATGGAACGAGACCACCTGGAGCTTTCCGCCCAGTTTCGAAAGTCCATTATGGCCTCTCCAGAGGTCACCCAGTGCTATGCGGTGACTGGCGAGGTCGATTTTATCCTGGTTGTAT
>JAPHUG010000431.1 GCA_026197195.1 Sedimenticola sp. | reverse complement strand
TTAAAACCGGGCGTGATCTTGGCTTCTCCGGTGGCACAGCCTCCCAGCTTTCGACAACAGGCCAACAGTTCAGGGCCCGCTGCACGATGGATAGCCCCATCAACACCGCCGCCTCCCAGAAGACTGGGGTTTGAGGCATTGACAATGGCATCTACTGTCAGGGTGGTGATGTCACCCTGAAAAATCGTGAGTTTACTCATTCGGGCCTCCTGGTCACATTACCCACTGCAGAGCTGATCCTTGATGGGCTCCTTAACTGGCCAATACGCCATTGCTCGTTGGTCAGATAACGGCCATCGTTACAGCCTTACACCATCCAAGCCCAGCGTCACGCATCTGGCTGAATAGGGTGGGTCATCGCGCTTTATTATGTACTATAGAGGTTATGTCGACGATTGCCCCTCTATTGATTATTGGTCTGCTGATCTGGTTCTGGCTGGATAGCGCCCGCGCCCGTGAGATTGCCACCGGCATCTGTAAAGCGGGCTGTGACCAACGCAACTTGCAGTTTCTGGATCAGACCGTCTCCCTGCAGCGCCTCGGGCTTCGCTGGACCCGCCAGGGGATCAGAATCCGCCGGCTGTTTCAGTTTGACTATAGCGAAGAGGGGATGGGACGCCAGGACGGCCATGTGATTCTGGTCGGCATCCAGCTGGAGGAGTTCAGTCTGGGGCTACCCAGCGGGGAGAACAAGGTGGTCTCTTTTAGACAGAAACCACCCGAAGAGTAGAACGAACTATTTGACCACTTTCAGGGTGGGCCGATCCCGCGGTGGCTTGGGATCATCTTCTGGCGGTGTATCATCATCTTCACTCACGGCCTCTTCTGGAAACAGCATGCCCCGCCCATTCTCCCGCGCGTAGATGCCCAGAACCGCTTCAGGGGGAACCACAACGTCCATCGGGGTGCCACCAAAGCGGGCATTGAAAGTGATGTAGTCGTTGCCAAGCTGCAGGCTACGAACCGCAGTCGGGGTCACATTCAAAACAATACGCCCCTCTTCCACAAACTGTACCGGGACGATCACCTCCTCCTTTCCTGCATCGACCAGCAGGTGCGGGGTGAGGTCGTTATCCACCAGCCACTCGTACAGCGCACGGATAAGATAGGGGCGATTGGACGTCATGATAGCGATCTGCCGCGATTAGTCGCGCATCTCCCGCTCAACCGTGGAGAGACTCTCCTGGAAGGAGTCACGCTCGAACAGTCTTGCCGCATAATCCATGACCGGCTTCGCCTGTGGTGGTAGCTCAATACCGAGAACGGGCAGACGCCATAACAAGGGCGCAATGGAGCAATCAACCAGCGAGTAGTCATCGCTCATAAAGAAAGGCTTGTGGGTAAAGATAGGGGCCGCAGCGGTCAGACTCTCGCGCAGCTCTTTTCGGGCCTTGGTTGCGCCCTTGCCACCTGCGAGTATCTCTTCCATCTGGGTATACCAGTCTTTACTGACCCGATGCATATAGAGCCTTGAGCTGGCCCTTGAGACAGGGTCCACCGGTAACAGGGGCGGATGGGGAAAACGCTCATCCAGGTATTCCATGATGATACGGGATTCAAACAGGGTGAGATCCCGATCCACCAGCGTAGGGAGTGTGCCGTAGGGATTCAGATCCATAATATCGTCAGAGATATCCAGCGGATCAACATCCTTGATCTCAACGGTAATACTCTTCTCAGCCAACACCAGACGTACACGATGACAATAGGGGCTACTCGGATCCGAGTACATGGTCATCACAGATCTTTTGTTCGCAACAACGGCCATACAAACCACTCCACAATAGTATCAGGGTCAATCAACGAAAAAATCCGCTGCTAAAAAGCATCGGGGGCGTACAGTATACATTAAACTGTACGCCCCCGGGTTATCGATCCACTACTTTTAGCTTAGTGAATGTCCTTCCAATACTCTTTCTTCAACAGATAGGCCAGTACAAAGAAGATACCGATAAACAGCAGCACCCACATACCAATGCGCTTGCGTTCAAGTTGAATCGGCTCACCAACGTAGCTGAGGAAAGCCGTCAGATCACGCATCGCGCCATCAAACTCTTCCGCACTCATTTTGCCTTTACCCGCCGCACCTTCTACAGGCACCAGCTTCTCAACAACCTGCTGTCCGTCTACCTCGTGAAATACCGCCTTCTGCATACCCTGCAGCTCCCACATGACGTGAGGCATACCGACATCCTTGAAGACCACATTATTGACACCAAAGGGGCGTTTCTCATCGACGTAAAAACTACGCAGATAGGTGTAGACCCAGTCAACCCCGCGGGAACGGGCAATCAGCGAGAGATCCGGTGGTGCGGTACCAAACCAGGCTTCAGCATTCTCCGGACTCATGGCGATCTGCATGGTGTCACCAATCTTGTCGGTGGTGAACATCAGATTCTCTTTGACTTCGTCCTCTGTCAGACCCAGATCCTTGGCCATACGGTTATAGCGCTGGAACTTGGCCGAGTGACAACTCAGACAGTAGTTGACGAAGAATTTCGCGCCGCGCTGCAGTGATGCCTGGTCAGAGACATCAATATCGGCATCATCCAGGTGTACGCCGCCGCCCGCAGCCAGGCCGAGCAGGGGTACCGCAGCTAATAACAGTGCAACAATCAGCTTTTTCATTGGGTCACCCTCTCTGGAACAGGCTTGGTCTTATCCATCTTGCTGTAGATAGGCATCAACAGGAAGAAGGCGAAGTAGAGCACAGAGCAGATCTGCGCCAACAGGGTCAGGCCCGGTGTTGCAGGCTGTGTACCCAACCATCCCAGCAGGATGAACACAACAACGAACAGTGCGATGGCACCCTTCACAATGTTGCCTTTGTATCGAATCGACTTGACCGGGCTGCGATCCAGCCAGGGCAGGAAGAACATGATAACAATCGCCGCGCCCATGGCTACCACACCCGGGAACGCAGAACCGGCAATCGACGGAACAGCACGCAGGATGGCGTAGTAAGGGGTGAAGTACCAAACCGGCGCAATATGCTCGGGGGTCTTCAACGGATTGGCTGGATCAAAGTTGGGGGGCTCAAGGAAATAGCCGCCCATCTCCGGTGCAAAGAACACCGCCGCCGCAAAGAAGAACAGGAAGCCCGCGACACCGGCGATATCTTTCACCGAGTAGTAGGGGTGGAATGGGATACCGTCTCTCGGGATACCGTTCTCATCCTTGTTTTTCTTGATCTCATTGCCATCCGGGTTGTTGGAACCGACCTTATGCAGCGCAACGATATGTATGAACACAACCGCGGCCAACAGGAACGGCAACAGGAAGTGCAACGCAAAGAAGCGGTTCAGGGTCGCATCAGAGATCA
>JAPHUG010000495.1 GCA_026197195.1 Sedimenticola sp. | reverse complement strand
TGGCCAGCACCCCGTGTGGATAAACAGGCAGCCAATCATTGGTTGTCGTCAAGGCTAATCCCAAGATGGCAAGCCAAGCGCCATTCGAAAGCATTAAGAGCGTTGCTGCCACCCCACGACGATGGAATTGTCTGAAACCTAAAACAAGGGCATAGCCCAACGTCAACCAAGCGCCCCATTGAAGGAAGTGAGCCCCTGCTGGATAGTCCACTTCACCGATTGGCAATAACCGCAGCACCAGTACAAACCCGGCCGTAAACATAAAGCCTATCAAGGCGGGTCGCAGGGCCAGTCGGGAAGTAACGAAAACCGGTATTAGCCAAACGTGAAGGCCTAACAAGCCTATCTTGGCACCCATTGAAAAAAGCACCATCAGGAATAACGTGTTGAACTGCTCACTAACGGCAAAGGCCTGTCGCATAGCGACAAAATCCACACTGGTGGCCTGAGCCCCCAATATCTGAAACAGTTCAAACAGCACCCCATCACTAACCACCAGGAGTATTAAAAATACATTAGTGGCATCCACCGTTGTCTTGTTCCGCTCCTGGGCAAGCAGACCATATAGCGAGTAGCCGGCAACTGCTGAGGCGGTCAGAAACAGTAATACATCGCCTGCCAGGGGCATCGTGAAACAGCCGGCCATGGCCAACAGTTGAAAAATCGTCTGCTGCTTCGATCTCACTCTAGCTGTTCGGTGCTGCATCAGAAGCTCCGTAGCCAACCAGAGTATGGCAATCATCAACAGAAAGAGCCGGCCGGTTTGGTCCAATAACAAATGACTACGAATAAACAGGCCAGACAACGCTAACTGTTGATCACTGAACAACAGACCGATGAGGAAAGCCGGCAAAGTAGCAAATCGCACCAGTTTCAAAGCCACTTTATGGGTCAGCTGCATGACTATACCCACCGCCAACAACAGGGGCCAAAGAACAACCAGCAGCAAAAAGAAGGAGGCATCAATCATGGTTGATAGAACTCACGAACAGCAATAATCTTGGCCCACTCCAATGGGCTGAAAGGTAAGCCCGCCAGCAGGCCTGCCGCCAAGGCCATTAGGGCCGTCAGTACTGGGGGTATCAACAAAGCCAGGGCCGTCTCACGCTTTCCAAAATGGTGCTCTTCAGGCCAGCTTTTTGGCGGTGTCTTGAACCAGGCGGCATAGAGTATCGGAAGAAAGTAGGCACAATTGAGCAGACTACTCCCAAGCAACACTAACAGCACCCAGTCCTGTCCCGCCTCCAGGGCGCCAATACCCAGATACCACTTGCTGATAAAACCCGCAACCGGCGGGGCACCGATCATGCCCAACGCACCAACCGTGAATGCGGCCATAGTCCAGGGCATCCGCCGCCCCACGCCATTCATCTCACTGATCTTGTGAATTCCCAGTGTTTCAGCGAGATTACCGGCACAAAAGAAAAGTGTTATTTTCATCAAGCCTTGATGTACCAGGTGAACCACGCCACCGATGGTGGCGATCGGTCCGGCGATAGCGACACCCAGGGCGATATAAGAGACCTGACTGACCGTTGAAAAGGCCAGCCTGCGCTTGAGATCATCCTGGTAGAGTGCCCGCAATGAGCCATAGATAATGGTAAAGGCGGCCATCCACGCCAGCGGTTGAATGACACCCAGGTCGGCAGAGAACTCCACCCCAAACACATCATAAACCACCCGCACAATACCAAAGGCCCCGGCCTTCACCACCGCGACCGCATGTAGCAGGGCACTGACAGGTGCCGGGGCCACCATCGCCTGCGGCAGCCAGCCGTGCAAGGGAAATAACGCGGCCTTAACACCTAGGCCAACGATAAGTAGGGCAAAAATAGCTTTAAGCGCCGGGTAGTGCTCCGGGTTGATGGCTGAAACAAAACCTCGGGGTGTAAATTCCAGGGTACCGGTCAATTGATAGAGCCAAACCGTACCCAGCAGAATCAAGGCGCCACCCAACATGGTGTATCTTAGATAGGTTTGTCCGGCACGACGCGAGGTATCGGTGCCACGATGCACAATCAGTGGATAAGTAGCGAGTGTGAGTAACTCGTAAAACACCAGAAACGTGATCAGGTTACCTGCCAGCGCCACACCTACCGTAGCCGTTACGCAGAGGCTGAAAAAACCAAAAAAGCG
>JAPHUG010000476.1 GCA_026197195.1 Sedimenticola sp. | reverse complement strand
TAGATGGCAGCACGCCCACTGATATTCCGATCGTATCCAACAGAAAGTGGGATCTCTGGCTCAACCAGACGCTGCACAAGACAGCAGGGATCAATCTACCCAGAAGACTGGTACGCAAGGCCAAGAAGGTGACCTCCTGATCATGAAAGAGCCTAGACGCGCAGCACTACCAGGCGGTACCGTCATTGCACTGCTTTTCGGCAGTCTGCTGTTAGTGCTGCTTGTTGGCTTCGTTACCTTTTTCATCAACTGGGAAAAATCCAACGAACGTTTCAGCTATCACACCAAGTCGATAGGTCAAAGTGTCTCACAAAATCTCGCCTCTGCTGATGCCGCCCTGACCACACTGACGGGTCTCATCCAGGCTACAGACGAGTTGAACTCCGCTCTGCTCACACCCATTAGTGAGAAGATGCTGAACCGCTTCCCCTTCATTACTTCGATAGCCTACCTGTCACTTTTGAGCCCTGATGAAATGGACGGGCTAGTAGCAGAAATGCGCAGTAATGGAATACCTCAATTCCAGGTCAAGCCGTTTGGTGACCAGCCATCAACAGACACCACACCTTGCGTAAAAAGCCACTGTCTGATCACCACCTTTATCGAGCCACTGGAACCGAATACGGCGAAGCTGCTTGGAATGGATTGGTGGAGTGAGAAGGCATTCAGGCAATTAATCAATGAGTCAGTGACCACAAATGGCCCTGAGCTGGACCGGTCACCAGATCATGCTGGCCTACCCGGTGCCCATCTGATGCTGCGTCCAACCTACTTTGGTAATGTGACACCGGCAACGCTTCAAGAGCGGCGCGAACAGGTGAGCGGTGTCTTTCTTTTGACCCTGGATTACGCCTCGCTCCTCAAATTCAACTTTGGCCAGACCACTGATTACAGCTACTCTCTGACCATCATTGGAATCGGTGGCAAAGAGCGAGAAGTCTTCCAAGCTCACAACGAAAACTCGCAGAGGCCAGCTCTTAATAGCCTTCAGCAATCCCAGACATTCAATCTTGGCACAAGGCGCATGCGCCTGACCATACAGCGGGTCCCTGACATCGCAGAAATGAATCCCTCATCCATTCTCTTTTCGATGCTCATTACCGCCATTTTACTCTACGCCTTATCTGCCGCCTGGATAAACCGACGACTGGCGGCCATAGACCGCAAAACGGCGCAGGAGCAACTTTTTCAAGAGAGAGACAAAGCGGATGTCACGCTACAGAGTATCGGTGATGCAGTTATCACGACCGATACTAACTACCTGATTACCTATGCCAACCCGATTGCAGAGAAGATCTTGGGTCACTCCCTAACAGCAATAAAGGGGCGCTATCTATCAGATGTGGCACTCTTCATGACCAAGGAACAAGGCGAGGTCATTGATAATCTGGTCGCTTACTATCAGCAGACCCATCACCGAAACAATGCACAAAGCCATCTGGTACTAAAGCACCCATCCGGCCGCGAAATCAGTATTGACTGCACCCTCTCACACCTTACCGACCGGGAAGGCGGCACGATAGGTAACGTACTGGTTTTAAGGGATGTCAGTCTGGAACGTGAACTCACCTCTGCCCTGGCCTATCAGGCAAGCCATGATGCGTTAACTGGCCTGCTGAACAGAAACGAATTTGAAAACCGGTTAAAGGAGCTGTTGGATAACAGCCGGGTACAGAACTCTCAGCATGCACTCTGCTATATCGATCTGGATCAGTTCAAACTGGTTAACGATACCTGCGGGCACCTTGCAGGCGACAATTTACTCAAACAACTGGCCAGTATTCTACAGGCACAGATGCGAGAACAGGACACGGTAGCACGCCTCGGTGGTGACGAGTTTGGCGTACTGATCCAGCACTGCGGTTTCGATCGCGCGCTGGAGGTGGCAGAACGACTCAAACAGGTGATCAGTGATCATCGCTTCAAGTGGGATGAGAATATTTTTGATGTGCATGCCAGCATTGGTGTGGTCATGATCACGGCCACGATTGATACCCTCTCTGACCTGATGAGTGCGGCTGACCTCGCCTGTTACACCGCCAAGGACAAGGGAAGAGACACAGTACACGCCTATCAACCCAATGATAAAGAGATCACCCAGCGGCAGTCTCAAATGCAATGGCTGCCAAGAATTCAGGAAGCCTTACATTCCAACCAATTTCAACTGGTCACACAGTGTATTAAATCACTTAACGAAGATGCAGACCCCTACGAGATCTATGAATTTCTAATCCGGTGGCCACAAAAAAACGGGGAGATGGTCTCACCCGGCATCTTTATACCGGCGGCTGAGCGTTATGACCTGATGCGAAATATTGATCGGTGGGTAATCTCCAATGCCTTCTCCCTTATTCAGCGGGTTCACGCTGAAGCCCCACCTCGCCAGTCACGCCTCTACTCGATTAACCTCTCCGGTCAATCTATTGGGGATCCGAAGCTGGGCACATTCATCAAAGAACAGATTATCCAGTATGCTATAGACCCGAGCCTGATCTGTTTTGAGATTACAGAAACATCGGCTATCGGCAACTATTCAATCGCTGAAGCGTTGATTCGTCAGATGCTGGAGATAGGCTGCCAGTTCGCACTGGATGATTTTGGCTCGGGACTGAGCTCGTTTGGTTATCTAAAGCAACTCCCTGTCACTTTACTGAAGATCGACGGCCAGTTTGTCCGGGATATGGCCAAAGACCCGGTAGATTATGCCATGGTAAGAACCATCCATGACGTTGC
>JAPHUG010000404.1 GCA_026197195.1 Sedimenticola sp. | reverse complement strand
GATGCCATTGCCAATGAGAAGTGGCAAGAAGGCATGCCAACCAATGCCTTGTTGATCTCTGGCCCATCAAAATCAGCCGATATTGAACAGACATTGGCCTATGGGGTACATGGCCCGGTTGAACTGATTGTGCTGCTGATTCAGTAGCAGGTAAAATCAACTTCTTATGTTTGAAACGGCAATACAAAAAGAAGTTGAGCAACAGGTCCAACAGTTACTCATCACTGCGGGTAATCATTTCGCAAAAGATCCCGGTCAGGTTGAAATCAAATTCGACCTGACCGGAAAAGCGGCGGGCATGGCCGTCTTTCCTCATCGTGCCAGGCCGATCATTCGCTTCAATGCCCTGCTCTTGAACGAAAACCAGGAAGACTTTCTGAAACGCACCGTGCCACATGAAGTTGCTCATGTCATAGCGCGCTGTTTTTTTGGAAAACGAATTAGGCCCCACGGTCAAGAGTGGAAGCAGGTGATGGGACTGTTTGGCGCAGAGGCCTCACGCTGTCACAGCTATGATGTGAGCCGGTCGTCGCGACGCACACTGAAACGCTTTTCCTATCAGTGTGACTGTCGCACCCATGAACTAAGCAGCATCAGACATAACCGCGTATTACAGGGACAGCGCTACCACTGCGTGAACTGTAAACAACCGCTGAAACAAACCAGTAAACCACTCTGATTACTCCCTGGCTTGCCATTATCCCAGTAAAATTGTATGTAATCGGAAAGCCTCAACCAACAGGAGGGTTTACCTCCCTGACGGTCCTACGAACAGACACCATAATCCGATCCATCTATGCCTCTACTCAATTCATTACATTTTTATTACATTCTTGCTAAAGATAAATCCAAATAGAGCGCTAGTATTATTAACCCAATAGTCAGGCATTAAGACGACAGGGAAAAGGGTATTCATCTGAATACCCTTTTTTAATTCCATACAAAAACAGTAAGGATTACAACGATGCACCTCATCAAACCGGCTATCTACGGGAAAACACTCCTACTATTACTCATCATGAGTGCGCTCTTTATCCTGACAGGTTGTTCCGTTGACACAGAATCAAGCAACCAGAGCGAACCCAAACAGACCGAATCTAATACCGGAAAAAAGCAACCCAAAACCATTGCCCTGGTGATGAAAACATTAACCAATCCTTTTTTTGTTGAAATGGAGCGTGGTGCTAGACGCGCAGAAAAAGAACTCGGCATTCACCTACTGGTGAAGACAGCCGCCCAGGAGACCTCTATTCAACAACAAATCGGTATTGTTGAAGAACTAATCCGAAACAAGGTTGATGCCATAGTGATTGCACCAGGTGATTCAGTAGAGTTGATTCCAGTTCTGAAGCAAGCTCAGGACGCCGGCATTATTGTTATAAATATTGACAACCGACTGGACCCGGAATTTTCAAAAACCGTGAGACTACAGAATGTACCTTTTATCAGTGTTAACAATGAACAAGCCGCCTACCTCTCCGCTAAAACGTTGACAAGCCAATTGAGTCAACCTACCTCTGTCGCCATTCTTGAGGGCATCCGCGGAGCGGCTAATGCCGAAGATCGTAAAAACGGCGCCCTAAGAGCCTTCAGCGAACAACCCTTTGCAAAAGTAGTGGCCATGGAAACTGCACACTGGAAAATAGATGAGGCTTATGAAGTCACTAAACAACTATTCGCCGAATATCCAGAGATAAAGGCCATTTTCTGTGCCAATGACATGATGGCGCTAGGCGCTATACAGTACCTTCAATCAACGGAACGAAACGATGTTCTAGTGGCCGCCTATGATGCACTTGAACAGGCAAAAGAGGCCATCCGAAAAGGTACACTAGTATCAACCGTAGACCAACAAGCAGCAGAGCAGGGATACCAGGGCATACAGTTTGCGCATAGAGCATTATCAGGCGAGGAGCTACCATCAGTCATCTTGATTGACACACGGATTATTACCCGTGAAAACGTTAACTAGATCGCCGATCTGATCATGTTCAATGCACAGCAGAAGATCATCGTTAAATACATCGGCTTTTGATAGTTATCGGTATTCTTCCTCTTTTTACACTGGGATTTATCTCCTATCAGACATCGAGTCATACACTGCAACAAGCAGAAAAAAACTTTTCTCAGGCACTACTAAAAGACCAAAAGGATTTACTGCAATTACAATTGGTAGAAGTAGAAAACCTTATCGCTAATATTTCAGGCGTAGAGGAGATTACGCAGGCGCTTGATGATAAAGAGCGTGAGGCTAACACCTATACTAACCTGGCGACACAAGCACGTATTGGCTATATCCTGAACGGATATTTACATCTCCAAGGATTAGTCTCAATCGACATATTCACCGAGGGTGGCGCACATTATCATGTGGGCGATACACTCAATGTCAGTGAAATACGCGAGGATGTAAAAGAGCAGATCAAAACAGAGGCACTAAAACATGATCGCCAGATATACTGGGCAGGCGTTGTGCCCAACGTAAATAAACGCTCAAACCACCAACAGGTACTCGCTGCTGCACGTATTCTCAGAAAAACTGATCGCCAGACGCTTAAACAAATCCCTATTGCTCTCATTCTCGTCAATTATAGCCTTGAATATCTGTACGAACACTTTTCCGATACTGACTTGGGTGTCGATGCAGCTATCAGCTTATCTGATCAGCAGGGTCGTATTATTTACGCACGGGACAAACATAGTTTGGGTCAACCCGTGAGTGGAATACTAGAGAAAATCCTGGACGCTGAACGCATTCCAGAAACTATTACGTGGAACCGAGAAAAGCACTTTATTCAAACGCAACAGTTGGATAACTTTAACTGGAACCTAATAAGTATCATACCGGAGAAATCCTTATTAAGTGGCGCAAATACTATACGCCAAATCACGCTATTACTTCTTTTTATTGGCCTAGTCATTGTGGGTATAGCCGCTTGGCTGTTTTCTAAAAACGTCGTGAAACCAGTACGTAGTATTA
Source organism: Sedimenticola sp. (assembly GCA_026197195.1). GTDB lineage: Bacteria > Pseudomonadota > Gammaproteobacteria > Chromatiales > Chromatiaceae > Sedimenticola. The sequence goes on along the minus strand of JAPHUG010000404.1, from coordinate 918 downwards.
TCAGCGGATACAAAAGACTACAGGATAATCCGAAAGACCTGGATCAACATCTCCCGGTTCACAGTAGCGACGAAATGGGTGAACTTGTTAAATGGTTTAACAGCTTCCTTGATAACCTATCAGCCCAACAATCAATAGAAGCGGCCCGACGTGAGAGTGAGGAGCGTTACGCCCTCGTGGTAAATGCCACGCATGAAGGCATCTGGGATTGGAATCTGCTAACTGACGAGATCTACTTTTCTCCTCGTTTTATTGCACTTCTTGGACTTGATTGCACAACAGATAGTATTACCAATAAACCTAAGGAGTGGTTTGACCGTATTCATCCAGATGACTTCATGACTGTGAAGGAAGCGATTAACAGTCATCTTACCGGCAATTCAGCTTATTTTCAGTGCGAACACCGACTACAACACCAGGATGGAACCTTTCACTGGGTTTTATCGCATGGGCTGGCCGTATGTGATGATACTGGTCAAGCCATTCGAATGGCAGGATCCCATACAGACATATCAGATCGTAAAGAAGCCGAGAGTCAACTAGTGCATCATGCCTTTCATGATGAGCTAACAGGACTCAATAATCGTGCATGGTTTGTCAGCTATCTTCAGAAAAAATTAACTAACACACAGAGAGATACAGAAACCACTTTTGCCGTTCTATTTCTTGATTTAGATAAGTTTAAAATTGTCAACGACACATTAGGCCATTCGTATGGGGATGCACTGCTCATTCAAGTAGCAGATAGACTCAAGCGCTGTCTGCGTGAAACAGATATGCTAGCACGACTGGGAGGTGATGAGTTTGTCATTCTGTTAGAGCAAAATGATAACTATCACTCTATCCAAGTAGCAGAGCGGATACTCATATCACTTGCAGCACCCTTTTCCGTCGAAGACCAGGAGATCCAAAGTGGCG
>JAPHUG010000065.1 GCA_026197195.1 Sedimenticola sp. | reverse complement strand
TTTATGGCGGATAAGATAACGCCAACCCAATCCGGTCAGCGCCGAAGAGACAATGACAAGACTACCCACCATGGCCCCACCGCCCCCCTGAAAGAGACGAAACAGCACCATGATGACGCCAGCAATTACCGTAGGAAACCAACCGAAAAAGAGACCGCAGAGACTGATCAGTACCCAGCGCGTATCAAAGAAAACCCCGGGCGAGAGCTCCCAGGGCGATAGCATAACGGCAATACCAATAACCCCTACCAACACACCGGACAGCACCTGCCTCAGCCGTTTATTGGCCAGCTCATTGAAGGCAAGCACTTCATAAACCACGCTGAGCGCCAATAGAAGAATGGCGTTATTGAGCAGACCTGAGAAACTACTGGTATCCATACTGATTAGTCAATTATCCGAAATTCATCGATTAGGTAGCTATATTCCTGAGTAAATCACCCATCTTAACGGCCGATATACCCATTTCTATAGCGCAACGACTGCAAACATTCGCCTAATTGAAGACCACGCCTCACCACAGGAAAAAGGGTATAGCGGTAATAAATAAGCGATATAAAACAATAATATAATCAACTATTACTGCAGCAAAAAAAGCAGGCTACTCTATGCATCAGCCTCACTAGCCTAGCCGCGAGAATCGCCTATACTTTGAAGTTCGGGTAAGACAAGCCGAATAACATTGATCAAGAGGGGAACACCTATGAATGCAGCCTGGGTAGTTGTTGCTGATACAAGCCGTGCGCGAATCTTCTCTGCTGAAAATGCCTTCAGCCCACTGGTTGAAATCCAGACCCTTGACCACCCTGAAGCCAGACTCCATCCAGGAGACCTGGTCAGCGACCGGGCAGGCCGCGACCGTAGCCCCGGCTCACGCAGTCACGATATTGGACACATGGAGGAGACTAAAAGAGATGAGGCCGCTCGCTTTGCATCGGAGGTCTGCGCCACACTCGAATCAGGACGCACGCTGGGCCACTTCAACAAACTACATGTTATCGCCGCCCCCAGCTTTCTAGGCCTCCTTAGAAAACAACAGCCTCATCCGTTGCAAAAGATAGTGGCCACCGAGATATCAAAAAATCTCACCACAAAGGACATCGAGACGATCAGAAAGAACCTGCCTGATCGACTCTAAGCAACTGCTAACCATAAAAAAACCGCAGTGGAATACATTTATCCACTGCGGTTTTTTTGTTCTGAACCTGATGACAGCAGCATGTCATCCCGACACTATTGCGCGACCCCCGCATAGGTGAAACCTGCATCTTCCACAGCCTGCTGCACCATGGCATCGTCCTCTACACCCGAAACCGTTACCAGACCACCCTCCAGTTTGACATCGACACTCGCCTGCTGGGCAACGGCTTTAATCGCCTGCTCCACTGAACTGGCACAACCACCGCAACTCATTCCTTCCACAATATAGGTCTTAGACATAGCGATCTCCTAAAAACAGATGCATTAACAAAAAACAGACGCTTAATCTGCCCTGCGCCAACGTCGCAGCAACAGTGAATTCGATACCACACTAACAGATGACATGGCCATGGCAGCACCTGCAACCACCGGGTTAAGCATACCGGATGCGGCCAAGGGTATGGCCACCAGGTTATAGATCAGCGCCCAAAACAGGTTCTGACGAATTTTGTTGTAGGTGGCATGGGAAATAGACAGGGCATCCGCAATCAATCCGGGGTCACCCCGCATCAATGTGACACCCGCCGTATGCATGGCCACATCGGTGCCGGTACCCATTGCCATGCCAACATCTGCCGCCGCCAGGGCCGGGGCATCGTTGATACCATCACCTACCATAGCCACAACATAGCCCGCTGCTTTCAAGCGTTGCACTTCGGCCGATTTTTCCTCTGGCAGTACTTCGGAGACCACCTGATCAACCCCTACCGCATCAGCTACAGCTTGAGAGGCGTATCGGTTATCGCCCGTCAGCATAACCGTATGAATACCTTTTCGCTTCAGTGCTGCCACCGCATTCACCGCTTCCGGTTTGACGGGGTCACTGACCGCAATGAAACCGAGTAATCTTTTTAGCGACGCCGTTTCAGCAACCCACATCAAGGTTCGACCCGATGACTCCAACGCCTCACCCTGGGCCAGCAAATCCGACAGATCAACTGCAGCTTCCGTCATTAAGCGACGATTACCAACAAGCAGTGTTTGTTGACCAATCCGGGCAGAGAGGCCTCTACCTGGCCAGGTCTTGAAATCCGCTACAGGCAGCAGATCCAGCGCCTCTTTTTCAGCCTGGTTCAGGATGGCATGTGCCAGAGGGTGCTCACTCCCCTGTTGCGCTGATGCCGTTAGCAATAAAAGGTCTGAGGTATCTTCATCCTGCGAGACAATCGATTCTACAGTCGGCTTGCCGAGTGTCAGCGTGCCGGTTTTGTCCAGCACAACCGCGGTGCTGTGGTGAGCACGTTCCAGTGCCTCGGCATCTTTTATCAAAACCCCTTTACGTGCCGCCACACCGGTTCCCACCATCAGTGCTGTGGGTGTGGCCAGGCCCAGCGCACAGGGACAGGCGATAACCAAGACCGAAACCGAAGCGATGAAGGCCACTTCCAGATTGGAACCGATCAGCCACCACCCCAAAAAGGTAACTAAGGCTATCAGTGCTACGACCGGCACAAACACGGCCGATATCTGATCCACCAGTTTCTGAACCGGCGCCTTACTGGCCTGAGCCGACTCCACCAGGCGTATGATCCGTGACAGGGTGGACTCAGTCCCCACTGTTGTGGCTTGAATCCTCAGTAAACCATCACCATTCACAGAGGCCCCGGTAACCCGGTCAGACACGCCCCTCTCTACGGGTAGGGATTCTCCCGTGATCAGTGACTCATCCAGTTGACTCACCCCCTCAAGAATCACACCATCAACCGGCACCCGCTCACCGGGACGGATCACCACCACTTCACCCTGGATCACTGTCTCAGCTGGCACCTCGATGATGGCCCCATTTCGCTCGACCCGGGCTAGCTCTGGTTGCAGATCCATCAGAGCACGAATAGCCGAGGCAGCACTGCGTTTGGCACGCCCTTCCAGCCACTTACCCAGCAGTACCAGTGTAATCACCATGGCCGCTGCCTCAAAATAGAGATGGCCTCCAGCACCGCCTGTTATGGTAACCCAGGCGCTCAACCCCCAGGCCGCACTGGTTCCCATAGCCACCAGCACATCCATATTCCCGGCACCACCCCGCAGTGACTTGAATGCCCCTTCATAGAATCGCCAACCGAGCCAAAACTGAACAGGCGTGGCCAAAACCATCTGCCAGGGAGCCGGTAGTTCTGCATGAATCCCCAACGGCATCAATAACATGGGCAGTGCCAATGGCAGCGTTAACAACACCGCCAGAATCAACTGCAGCAGCTCCTTACGGCTGGCTTGCTGTTTCTGCTGCTCCAGTTTTGCCTGCTGCTCGGCAGCTGTAGCCGCTGGCTGAGCTGTAAACCCGGCCTTTTCCACCGCTGCAATAGCTTCCTGCACAGACAGCACACCTGACGGCGCCGTAATGGAGGCCTTTTCTGTAGCCAGATTGACCGCAGCGCGTTCCACACCGGGTAGGCGACTGAGGACCTTCTCCAATCGTCCTGAGCAGGCCGCACAGGTCATGCCGCCAATCAGTAATTCATAGGTCTCAGAAGGAACCGAAAATCCGGCTTTATTGATAGCGGCCGTAATATCATCAGATGAGAGCAGGCGCTTATCGAATTCAATAACCGCGCTGTTAGAGGCCAGATTGACGACCGCTCGACTGACACCGGGCTGCTTTCCCAGCACACGCTCAAGTCGGGTTGAGCAGGCCGCGCAGGTCATTCCATCCACCGGAAGCTTGAGAAGGGTCGCTAGATTCTGACTATCGCTTTGCATGTAGGGTTGCCGCCATTAAATTGAGTCATATGACACACTTTTCAGCCGCCGAGTCTATCAGGATTTACTAATATCTTCCTCTTTTGATTCGACTGGAGTGGTGCAAAATGATTCCATTTGATGAAAGGAGTGATCTCCACAGATAAAAGATAGATAAATATTAGTATGACCATCCCATTTTATTTAAAATATCCTGAACTCTTTCTGGCCGGAAACCCTTGCACAGAGTATACTGATGATAACATTAAAAAATTAGATCGATGTCGCAGGTCACTAACGGTAATAGAAGCAGTAAAAAAACCAGCCGGACCGCCGAAACTCAATCCAACGTCTCTCTGAAGAACTGAATTTATGACAATAAAGCACTACGACACCATCGTTATCGGCAGTGGTCCAGGCGGCGAAGGGGCCGCGATGAAGCTGACCAAATCCGGCCAGAAAATTGCCCTGATTGAAAAACATGACAAAGTAGGCGGTGGATGCACCCATTGGGGCACCATCCCCAGTAAAGCATTGCGGCACAACATCTCCATGCTGGTTGATTACAAGCGGAACCCGCTATTTCAACACTCGGTTGAGCAGGTCACTGCAGACTACCCAAAGATGTTGCGAGCGGCTGACTCCGTTATTCAAG
>JAPHUG010000114.1 GCA_026197195.1 Sedimenticola sp. | reverse complement strand
TTGGGACTGGATTTTATTTTGACGGCACTGATGTTCGGGGATTGAGGAATGATACACAACAGGACGATAGAGATTCTGGTCGGTGCCTTTATGGCGGCAGGTCTGGTCGCGTTTTTCTTTCTGGCCATGCAGGTCAGTAATCTAAGCAGCTCCAGTAATGGCGAAGGCTACGAGGTGACGGCGCGATTCGATAACATCGGCAGCCTGAAAGTGCGTTCGCCGGTCACCATGGCCGGTGTGCGGATCGGGCGTGTCAGTCATATCGGTTTTGACCGCACCACTTACGAGGCGGTTGTTACGCTGAAAGTTGAGTCAGAATACAATGTGATACCAGAAGACAGCTTTGCCAAGATCTTCACAGCAGGCTTGTTGGGAGAGCAGTATATTGGACTGGATCCCGGTGGCAGCGAAAAATTCCTGCAACAGGGCTCGGAGATCTCACTGACCCAGTCTGCCCTGGTGCTGGAGGAGATTATCGGACAGTTCCTGTTCAGTAAGGCAGAAGAGGGTGATGCACTTGAATAAACGTTTATGGTTTTTTGGCGGGTTCCTGGCGCTTCTGTTACAGGCAACCGTGGCGTTCTCTGCGGTGATGCCGGAGCAGGTGGTGCGGCAGACATCCGATCAGATCCTCCAGGAGCTGATGAGTCGCAAGAAGGAGCTGCAGGAGTCCCCCGGAAAGATCTATGACCTGGTGGAGCATATTGTTCTGCCGCGTTTTGATTTCCAGCGCATGTCTCAGCTGGTACTCGGCAAGTACTGGCCACGGGCTACACCAGAACAGAAAGAGGCCTTTGTCAGTGCCTTCCGGCAGTTGCTGGTTCGCACCTACGCCACCGCCCTACTCAACTACTCAGGTGAGGAGATAGCCTATCTGCCCAACCGGCAGGAGGCGAAAGGCGGTGATGCAATGGTCAATACCGAGGTCAAGGCAGCCGGTGCGCTCCCCATCCCGATTGATTATCGCCTCTATATGAAAGGCAGCGAGTGGATGGTCTACGATGTCTCTATTGATGGCATCAGCCTGGTCTCTAATTATCGAACCTCGTTTGCTTCGCAGATCAGGCGCTATAAACTCGCCGGGCTGATTCAGAAACTTGAGCAGCGCAATCAACAGAGGGATTGATGGCTAAGGCAACGGCAAGCATGGCGGGTGAAGGGGTACTGCAACTCCAGGGTGATCTGGTGTTTGCCAATGTGACGGCACTACTTGGCCAGATCGACCCGCAGCTGGCGAACAAGACCGCCCTCATTATTGATATGTCTAACGTGGCTGATGTGGATAGTTCCGGCCTCGCCTTGCTGCTGGAGCTGCTGGAGCGAGGGCAGCGTCGTGGGGTACAGCTCAGATTTCGAGCACTCTCAGAGGCCCTGCTCGGCATTGCGCGCTTGAGTAATGTTGAAGGCCTGCTGCCGATTGAGCAGGCAGATGGGGCCTAGTGGTCCTGTTGTGGCTTCAATCCTTCCTGTTTCCCGCTTTTTTTCATAGAATAGCCAGTTCCCTTGTGTTTTTGTCTTCAAGACGCTGCACATCGTGTGCACGTTAACAATGGTTCTTTAGATGGATAAACTGATTATCACGGGTGGCGCTCCATTATCGGGTGATGTGCGCATTGCCGGTGCCAAGAACGCCGCTCTGCCCATTCTGGCAGCCACGCTACTGGCAGATGGCCCGGTAACGATCGGCAATGTGCCGCATCTGCATGATATCACCACCACCATGGAGCTCCTGGGTCACATGGGGGTACAGCTGGTGGTGGATGAGCGGCTCTGCATCGAGACCGATACCAGCAGCATTAGGGATTTTCATGCCCCGTATGAGCTGGTCAAGACCATGCGCGCCTCCATTCTGGTGCTCGGCCCTTTGCTGGCCCGGTTTGGGCGGGCGGATGTCTCACTCCCTGGTGGTTGTGCTATTGGTTCCCGTCCGGTCAACCTTCATATCGAGGGCTTGCGGGCGATGGGGGCAAAGATTGAGGTGGAGAATGGTTATATCCGCGCCTCTGCCAAGCGACTCAAGGGCGCCCGGCTGGTGATGGATGTGGTCACGGTGACTGGCACCGAAAACCTGATGATGGCGGCCACCCTGGCCGACGGTGAGACGGTGATCGAGAATGCCGCGCGGGAACCCGAAGTGGTGGATCTGGCCGACTGTTTGAACAAGATGGGTGCCAAGGTCAAGGGTGCGGGAACCGATACCATCACCATTGAGGGCGTCGATCGCCTGGTCGGTACCCATTACGATGTGCTCCCGGATCGAATTGAGACCGGAACCTACTTGGTGGCCGCTGCAATTGCCGGTGGCAAGATCAGGGTGCGGGATACCCAGCCGGACCTGGTCGAAGTGATCACTCACAAACTTCGTGAGGCGGGTGCCGAAATCGAAACCGGCAGTGACTGGATTACGCTGGATATGCATGGTCGCCGGCCGCGCTCAGTCGATATTCATACGGCTCCCTACCCGGCGTTCCCAACCGATATGCAGGCCCAGTTCACCGCGCTGAACTGTGTTGCGGAAGGGGTTGGTACGATTACGGAGACGGTGTTTGAGAACCGCTTTATGCATGTGCAGGAGATGCAACGCATGGGGGCGAATATCAAGCTGGAAGGCAACACAGCGATTATTGCCGGTGTTGAGCGGCTGACTGGTGCGCCGGTTATGGCAACGGATCTGCGTGCCTCTGCCAGCCTGGTGTTGGCGGGCCTGGTGGCTGACGGTGAGACCATCGTGGACCGGATTTATCATATTGACCGGGGTTACGAAAACATCGAGGAGAAGCTGGCGGGGCTGGGCGCCCAGATCCGCCGGGTACCCAAATAACCGAGGTTTTCTTTTGTAGTTGAGACCGGAAAACGATATGAATTTTGATACACCGATTACCATTGCCCTCTCTAAGGGGCGCATCTTTGAGCAGACCCTGCCACTCCTGGCGCATGCAGGTATTGAGCCCACGGACGACCCCGAGACCAGTCGTAAGCTGATCATGGATACCAATCACCCGCAGGTGAAACTGGTCATCATCCGGGCCACAGACGTCCCAACCTATGTTCAATGGGGCGCGGCCGATCTCGGCGTGGCCGGTAAGGATGTGTTGCTGGAACATGGCGGTGAAGGGCTGTATGAGCCGCTGGATCTACAGATTGCCCGTTGCCGGTTGATGGTGGCCGGAGCCGCCGGTGCCACTCTTGAGGGTAATCGACTGCGTATTGCCACCAAGTATGTGGAGTCGGCACGGCGTTTTTTTGCCGCCCGGGGGCAGCAGGTTGAGATCATCAAGCTCTATGGTTCGATGGAGTTGGCCCCGCTGGTTGGGCTGTCTGATCTGATCGTTGATCTGGTTGAGAGCGGTAATACCCTGAAGGCCAACGGCCTGGTGCCACTTGAGCATATTGCCGATATCAGCTCACGCATGGTGGTCAACAAGGCCTCCTGGAAGATGAAGCATGGCACGGTGATGCAGTTGCTGGATGCGCTGCAGGAAGCCATCGGCAAGGCCGCCTGAGCAAGCGTTTAACCACAGTCAGATTTATATAGCCGGGATACAGCATGTCCGAAATACGTCAACTTACAACCACCGATAGCGATTTT
>JAPHUG010000421.1 GCA_026197195.1 Sedimenticola sp. | reverse complement strand
TAACTGGTCTGTTGCAGGCTCTTGTAGTGCTCAGAGGCGCGCTCCATCTCGGGGCTCACCTCACCTGAGACGATATTCCCCTGAGCCAGATTTTGAATGTCGTTAATGACCAGTCCCAGCTGTGCTTCTGGCAGCGCACGCACCGCTTCGGGGAGATCGGATACCACCAGATCCCTGATGACACCACCCTGGAGTGAAACCCAGAGCAGCAGAACCAGCAGTGCCGGAAGTCCACACCAGAGGGCGGTGAAAAAGCCATAGTAAGAAGGCAGAGAGTGCAGCCCCCGAACGCCACCCGGGCCGCCCACCAGTTTCTGCGAACGGCGAACCCCCAGATGGTAGGCCACGCCCATCAAGCCAAGCAGAAGGATAATCAGAAGGGTGTTACTCATAATACGTCAGCAACTAAATTCTTCCAGACTTAAGAACGGCAATACCCTCTCCTGGTATTCAGGAGAGGGTGTGCCTCTCCGCTCGGATATACGTCATGAGAGCGGAGCGATTCGTTAGTAAAGGGTCACTTACTCAGCTTGAGTATGTTCAAACCTTTAACATCAGCAGCGAACTGGTTACGCTCCTGGTTCGGCATCGGAATCATGCCCTTGTCGACCAGATAGCCTTCCTCACCCCACGCCTTGTCACTGGTAAATTCAGCCAGGAACTCTTGAATACCGGGGATCTTGCCTACGTGTGCTTTTTTCACATAGAAGTAGAGTGGACGTGAAACAGGATAGGCCCCGTCAGCAATGGCTTCGAAGGTCGGTGAGATGCCATCCACCAGCGAACCCTGAACCTTGTCGGAGTTCTGATCCAGGAAACTGAAGCCGAAGATACCCAACGCTTTGGGATTGCTCTCCAGCTTCTGAACGATCAGGTTGTCATTTTCACCCGCTTCAATGAAGGCACCATCTTCACGCACGGTGTGGCAAATCCCTTTATATGCCTTTTTGTCCTTCTTCTTCATCGCCTTGATGAAATCAAAGCTCTTACAACCCCCTTCCATCGCCAGTTCGACGAAGGCGTCACGGGTTCCGGACGTGGGCGGCGGGCCCAGCACTTCGATCGCCATGTCAGGCAGTGCGGCATTTACCTGTTTCCAGGTCTTGTAGGGGTTCTCAACCAAGGTGTCGCCACCCTGGGGGTTTGGCACCTGCTTGGCAAGCGCCAGGAATATATCGCGGCGGGTCAGTTTGATCTGCTCAGCCGACTTGGCGTTCGCCATCACAATGCCGTCATAGCCGATCTTCACTTCGATAATGTCAGTCACGCCATTGCTGGCACACTTTTCCACTTCAGAGCTTTTGATACGGCGTGAGGCGTTGGTGATATCGGGATGCTCAACACCGACACCGGAACAGAACAGCTTGAGGCCGCCACCCGAGCCGGTGGATTCGATCTTAGGGGTCTTGAAGGCCGAGGTTTTACCAAAGTTTTCCGCTACCACGGTAGCGAAAGGATAGACGGTAGAGGAACCTACTACAGAAATGTAGTCGCGCGAGGCGGCATTGGCGGTTGAAACTGCAGCAGCAGTCAGCGCAGCAGCCAGGACGATACGATTTTTGATCACAATGACCTCCAGGTCGTGTAAATAATTCTGAGTTGTTTACCTGGAGGAAATTATCGGTTCGCTTTGTTACAGGAATCTTGGATAAATGTTACAGATTTATGACAACTGCAGTTGGGGGCCTAAGGGGGAGTAGCCGTCAGGAAGCGACCCGTGTGTGAGGAAAACGACAGGTGAAGACACTCCCCTTGCCAGGCTCACTCTCAACCAGCAGACGCCCGTCGTGACGGGTCAGCACGTGCTTGACGATAGCCAGGCCCAGCCCGGTACCCCCACTCTCGCGGGAACGCCCAACATCGACACGATAAAAACGTTCGGTCAGCCGGGGAATATGCTCTGGGGCAATGCCGATTCCGCTGTCAGTGACTGAAAAACAGGGACCATTACCGGATAGCCACCAGCGAATGGCAATCGTCCCTTCGGCAGGCGTATAGCGGACCGCATTAAAGGCCAGATTAGTAAACGCACTCTCCAGCTCATGACTGTTACCAATCAACCGAAGCCGTTCATCTGCATCCAGTGTTATGTGATGCTGCTTATCCCCACTGAGTTGCCGCGCCTCTTCCAGTACACTGCGCAACATCGGATAAACACCGACAACCCCCTGCCCCAGATCACTCCCTCGCGTCTCCAACCGGGAGAGTAATAACAGATCATCGACAATGCGCTGCATACGCAGCGTCTGTATCCGCATCTGTTCGACAATACGTTTCCAAGGCCCGAGAAACGCCTCCTGACTCTCCTGCATGGTCTCCACATAGCCATGTACCACCGTCAGGGGTGTGCGAATCTCATGAGAGACATTGGCGACAAAGTCACGACGGACGATCTCCAGTTGATGCAGCCGGGTAATGTCGCGCGCCTGAAGTAAGCGCTTACCCTTGCCGTAGGGCACAATGCGCACCTCAAGACTGATGTTGTCATTGACCGGTGCCGGCATATGCAGCGGACGACTGTACTGTGCGGTATGCAGATAGCTTAGAAATACAGGGTCGGTAATGAGGTCATCAATCAGGGCACCCTTGTGTAGCTTTCTATCAAAGCCTAAAAATTCGGTTGCGACACTGTTCCACCAATCCAGCCGCCCCTCATCATTCAAAACCACGGTGGCATCGGGCAGCGCCCCGGTCGACTCCAGAAAGCCACTGAGCATACGACTGAGCTTGCGCTTACGTTTCTGTCCCCGGCCAGACAGTTGATCCACCCGCAACATCAACGGCCGCCAGACACCCACAGGATGGGGGCGCGGATGACTCTTGGGTTTATTCAACCAACGTGTGAAGCGAAATAGCTGGTAAAGGTGCCAGCCCAGATAGAGGGTCAGACCACCCCAAAGGATTGGAACAAATAGCCCCGTGCCGAGACCCAGCGCAATAAGCAGGACGGTAGCAAACCCGACAGCAACCAGCTCACTCCGCCACGCCTCCGGGAGGCTCATCGAGCCGCAACCTGCTCCGAAAATCTGTAGCCCGCGCCTCGAACAGTCTGAATAAGACCGTCCATTTCAAAAGGCTCCAGGGCTTGTCTCAGACGCCGGATATGCACATCGACCGTACGCTCTTCAATATAGACATTGGTACCCCAGACCTTATCCAGCAGGCGGGAAC
>JAPHUG010000509.1 GCA_026197195.1 Sedimenticola sp. | reverse complement strand
TTAATGAGTTGAAAGCGGCCGCGCGAGCGCGGGGCGAAGATATTATCGATTTTGGTATGGGAAATCCCGATCAGCCCACCCCTCAGCATATCGTTGATAAGCTGGTGGAAGCGGCGCAACGCAAGGACACCCATCGCTATTCCATGTCACGGGGTATTCCCCGGCTGCGCCGTGCCATCTGTACCTGGTACAAGGATCGCTATGATGTGACGCTGGACCCGGAGTCACAGGCCATTGTCACGATCGGTTCAAAAGAGGGGCTGGCCCATCTTTCGCTGGCCTGCCTGGGGCCGGGAGATTCGGTGCTGGTGCCGAACCCCGCCTATCCGATCCACCCCTATGGATTTGTGATTGCGGGTGCCGATATCCGCCATGTCCCGCTGGTACCGGATGTGGACTTCTTCGATAAGCTGGAGGAGGCGATTATTGACTCCTGGCCAAAGCCGAAGATGCTGGTCCTCAACTTTCCAGGTAACCCGACCGGGCAGTGTGTGGATTTGGATTTCTTTGAGAAGGTGATTGAGATTGCCCGCCAGAATAATATCTGGGTGGTGCATGATCTGGCCTATGCCGATATCGCCTTTGATGGCTATGTCGCCCCTTCCATTCTTCAGGTAAAGGGAGCGGAAGATATTGCCGTGGAGTTTTTCTCGCTGTCAAAAAGCTATAATATGCCCGGTTGGCGTGTCGGCTTCATGTGCGGCAACAAAGCGTTGGTAGCGGCGTTGGCTCGAATGAAATCCTATCTGGATTACGGCATGTTTACCCCGATTCAGGTGGCGGCTATTCATGCGCTGGAAGGACCACAGGATTGTGTAAAAGAGATTAGAGATATGTACCAGCGGCGTCGGGATGTCCTCTGTGATGGGTTGAACTCGGCGGGTTGGCCCGTTGAGCGGCCCAAGGCCACCATGTTTGTCTGGGCCAAGATTCCGGAGCAGTATCTGTCGATGGGCTCATTGGAGTTCTCCAAGAAGGTGTTAAAAGAGGCCAAGGTAGCCGTTGCGCCCGGTATTGGTTTTGGCCAACACGGGGATGACTATGTGCGGTTTGGCCTGATTGAGAATGAGCACCGAACTAGGCAGGCCGTTCGCGGCATCCGAGAAATGATTCGTAAAGACGCCAAACTGGCGGAAGCGTAGCGATTACTTCAGGCAGAAAGCTGTCTGAAAGCAAAAAGAATTGGGAGAAAGTGTTTTGGAACCGGTCAAAGTAGGTTTGTTGGGATTAGGTACGGTAGGCGGCGGTACGGTCAATGTGTTGACCCGCAACGCCGATGAGATTGCCCGCCGGGCGGGGCGTGGGATTCGTATCACCCAGGCGGCGGCACGTGAATACAATGCAGATTCGATTAACGGCCTGGATCAGATCGAGATCACCGACGATGCCTTTGCCGTGGTTAATAACCCTGAGATTGAGATCGTTATCGAACTCATCGGTGGCTACTCACCCGCACTCGAACTGGTGCTGCAGGCGATCGAAAATGGCAAGCATGTGGTAACCGCCAACAAGGCGCTGATTGCCATGCACGGCAACGAGATCTTTGCGGCCGCCCAGAAGAAGGGTGTCACCGTTGCTTTTGAGGCTGGTGTGGCTGGCGGTATACCCATTATCAAGGCGATCCGTGAAGGGCTGTCTGCCAATCAGATAGAGTGGGTGGCGGGTATAATTAACGGTACCGGCAACTTTATTCTGACGGAGATGCGCGACAAGGGTCGGGATTTTGATGATGTGCTGGCAGAGGCTCAGGCGCTGGGCTATGCCGAGGCCGACCCGACCTTTGATGTCGAGGGGATCGACGCGGCCCACAAGCTGACCATTCTCAGCTCCATTGCCTTTGGTATACCTCTGCAGTTTGACAAGACCTATACCGAGGGTATTACACGGATTGAGCGGCAGGATGTGGCGTTTGCCGGCGAACTCGGCTATCGCATTAAACACCTCGGTATTGCCCATAAAACAGAGAAGGGTATCGAGATGCGGGTGCATCCCACCCTGATCCCTGAACGGCGTCTCATTGCCAATGTTGATGGTGTGATGAATGCGGTGTTGGTCAAGGGGGATGCCGTTGGCCCAACGCTCTATTACGGTGCCGGTGCGGGTGCAGAACCTACTGCCTCTGCTGTTGTAGCAGACGTGGTGGATGTGGTGCGTGCGTTGACGACCGATCCTGAGAACCGGGTGCCACACCTGGCCTTCCAGGCGAATGAGCTGTCTGATTTGCCCATTTTAGGAATGGATGATGTAGAGACCGCTTACTATCTGCGTATGCAGGTAGCTGATGAACTGGGCGTGATGGCAGAGATCACCCGTATCCTGGCCGATTCTGAAATCAGCATTGAGGCGATTCAACAGAAAGAGCCGGCAGAAGGCGATACCCAGGTCTCTCTGATCATGCTGACCCATGAAGTGCTGGAGCGTCAGATGAATGAGGCGATCAACAGGATCGAAGCGCTGCCTTCAGTTACCGGGAGTGTCATGCGTATTCGAATGGAACAGCTGGAAGGCTGAATTCTATCGTAACAAAACGAGGCCGTGGATCTGACGCTGCTGGCGTTGCTCCACGGCCTTTCTATTGAGTGGCTATGAATAAGGCAAAAAATAGCGTTCACCTGGTTGTTCCTGGACTGCTTGGGCCGATGCCTGCGCTGATGCAGTCTGAAGGCGAAATGCGGTTGCCTCGGCTGGAGCAGGTACTTGCACGGAGTCAGCCCTCTCCATTCCCGGGCAAGTCGCTGGAGCCGGTTGTGTTCAGGCTCTTTGGTGTGCGTGTGGATGAAGGGCGTAATCTGCCTACCGCGGCCTATCGCCGAATTGGTGATGGTGCGTCTGTTGATGAGCGCTACTGGCTGCAGGCCAATCCGGTCTATCTCCGTCCGGATCAGGACAGATTACTGCTGTTTGATACGGAGGATCTGGCCCTGACCCGACAGGAAGCCAGTGAACTGGCGGCTCTGTTTAATACGCATTTTTCAGAAGAGGGATGGCAGGTTGAGGTAGCGAATCCTCAACGCTGGTATCTTCCCTTGGACAGGGCCCCTGACCTGGTTACCCATGAGTTAACAGATGCGTTTGGTCGTAATATGGATCTGTTTCTTCCCGGTGGCGGCGAAGGTTTCAAGTGGCACGGCGTGTTGAATGAGATACAGATGCTGTTCTATACCTCGGCTGTGAATGAACAGCGGGAGTCGGCAGGAAAGGGTGCCATCAGCGGATTGTGGCTATCAGGGGGAGGGCGGCTGACTGATCAGATGGCACCCACCTTCACTGCACTCTTTAGTAATGATCCCTTGCTGAAAGGATTGGCCGCGACGACAAGCCTCGGTATCCATGAGCCTCCGCAACAGATCGATCAACTAAGTGCAGTCAAAGGAGAGGTGCTGCTTCACTATGATGCCCTGCAACGGCCGGTGTTATGTGCAGACCCGATGACCTGGAAAGAGGAGATGCTTCGTTTTGAAGCGTGGCTGTCGCCCCTCATTGATGCCCTCAAAAAGGGCCAGCTAGACGAGATCCGCCTGTATCCCTGTGATGGTCAGCAGTATCGTATTGATCGCTCAGCACTGCGTCGTTTTTGGAGGCGTAGAAAGCCGATTGTTGCGCATCTGGATACCAATCAATAACGGTGTGACACTGCCACTATCAATCAGATCCTTTTTTCCAGCTTCTTCTGTTAATGGTATAGCTCGCACTGTCACCGCTGAACGGTAACATCAACATTCCCCAGATGCGTTCCACTTTTCCTGGATCACGAAAGTGATCTATACCGATAGTCATTCCTTCATGCCCGGCCCGGGGTTGCGCCTTGTAAGTACCAAACAGCCTGTCCCACCAGGGCAGGTTAAAGCCAAAGTTACTGTTGGTCTCATCATCATCAACTGAATGATGAACCCGATGCATATCCGGCGTGACAACGAACAACCGTAACAGGCTATCCAGCCTGGCAGGGAGCTTCAGGTTGCCATGATTGAACATGGCTGTGGCGTTAAGCAGTACCTCAAAGATCACCACGGCGACAACGGGTGGGCCGAGCAACAGAATAGTGGCGAACTTAATCAGCATCGATAGGATAATTTCGATGGGATGGAAGCGCGCACCGGTGGTGACGTCATAATCCATATCCGCATGGTGGACACGATGCAGTCGCCACAACAGAGGGACGGCATGCGCCATGACATGCTGCAAGTAGATGACGGCATCCATCAGAATGACGGAAATAACAGCGGAAAACAGCAGTGGAAACGAGAAATAGTTGAATAAACCCCACTGTTGATCCTGGGCAAATAGCGCGACACCAACTGCAGCGGCCGGAAAAAGCAAACGCAGTATGGCGGAGTTGAGAAACACCAAGCCAAGGTTATGGGTCCAGCGCAACAGCTTGGGTTGGGATAAGGGGCGGCGTGGTGATTTGACCTCCCAAAGTGCAATGATCACTAACACGCCAAAGAAAAAACCGAGGCGTATTGCGACTTCATTGCTGAGTATAAAACTTTGCCAGTTCATCGTGAGTACTATTTGCCATTTATTGATTAGAGAAAGCCTTAATATAGCTGCCGGTTCAAGGCAATAGGCGTGGATGAATAACGCCGGTAGTGTCCCTGTTGTTGGTTGTCATAAAAAGTATAGATAAAACAATCAGATGTTTTTGATTATATGATTTTGGTCAAAGGTGTATTATCAGTCACCCAGTTACTGGCTGGGTAATTGCCTTATGATCAATAAGGTATTATTCTGTGACACGGTTCTCATTATATGCCTGATCATTATCATATCGATAGATGCCTTAAGACAGCTTTGGTTCATAGGGTGGCGGTCAGGCATAACACACTCAAGGCCACAGCAGTCTAGCCTATGTTAAACCGAACAAAAAAAGTCCGATCCTATTACTCGATTACGATTCCCGTAGCCTTTTTCTGTTTTTGGTCGTTTGCGACAATTCACGGTTTTGCTGTTTATGGCTTTATCCAGCCTGCATCCTATATTGTCCCCTCTCTGGTGGCCCTGGCGGTAGGCACACTCGTCGGTTATCTGTTTACGCTGCGCAATGCCTATCGTATGACCAGTGAGCAATTTCGTGCCATTGCGGATCAGGCGCAGGAGTTTATCTATCTGCGGCAACTGGATGGCCAATATGAGTACGTATCACCCTCCTGTTCTGCCATTACAGGACACAGTGCTGATGCTTTTTACAATCAACCCAATCTCATGGATCAGCTTATCCACCCGGATGACCTGCTCCGCTGGAATAGCCATGTTCACCGTATTAATGAGCGTGGTGAGAATGAGAGCTTTGATATTCGAATCAGGTCGGTAGATGGTCGAATCAAGTGGATTAGTCATATCTGCATGCCCATCTACGATGAAAAAGGCGAACAGACAGGCGTGCGTTCAACCAACCTGGATATTACAGCCCGCAAAGAGAGTGAAAATAAACTGAGGCAAGCATCCACCATCTTCATGCATGTTACAGAAGGAGTGGTGATTACCGATGCTAACGTCAGAATTCTTGCGGTCAATCAGACATTCAGTGATATCAGTGGCTACACTGAGGCGGAACTTCTGGGTAAATCGCCTAATCTTTGGCGATCTGAACAGCAAGATGAATCTTTTTATAAAACCATGTGGGAGACACTCAATAACACCAAACAGTGGTGTGGTGAAGTCATCAACCGGCGTAAAAATGGTGATCTTTATCCGGCGTGGCTGAGCATTAGTGTGGTCACGGATGACCATGGGTGTGTCACAAACTATATATCGATTATCTCGGATACCAGTAACCTAAAGCAGTCACAGGA